>NZ_CP014311.1 GCF_001557535.2 Burkholderia sp. PAMC 26561 | reverse complement strand
TAGAGTTCGACCTTGAGACGTCCAACGAAGAGTATGTGACGATATGTCGGCGCTCCCGAGGTCGAATCGTAAGGGTGCTAGATAACAACGTATTCAAGAGCGCTGTACTTTCGCTGACGCTTCTCTGGATCGGCTCTTCGCTGCTTCCCATCGCCGGCCAGTCTGAGCCGGTGGCAACCGGCGCTATCCTTGTCGGCGCTTTCGTATTTCTACGAGTGAAGAGACGGCGCGGTCGTTCGCCGCGAGCCTAGCAAACGGTTGCGCATAGGCAACGGAGGGTTGGGCGGTCCCCTTACCTCGATTTACAATGCGTACCGGCCAATTTTAGGAAGCGGCAGATTAAGAAGACAGATCGTTGCTCACGCGACTTGACTTCTCATGCCGCTCGGTAAGCTAAGAAATAAGCAGATCGCAAAAATGCGACTGCACCAACGACCTACGAGGGTTTTCAAATGAAAGCATCAAAAAATATCAAGCTCATGGCTGCGGTCGCAGCTGCTTCTCTCCTTCTGTCGGCATGCGGTGGCGGCGGCGGTGGGAACAGTTCCGCGGCGCCAGCCACAGGCGCGAGCGCTCCGGCAGTTCCTGCAAGTGGAGTCGCACCGCAGACGTCAATCCCAGCCACGACATATGCTGCGGACTCTTTCCAAGCGACCGCATTTGCCACACTGAATAACTACCGGGCGGCTATGGGCGTCGGCACACTCAAGCAAGATCCCGTGCTTGATACCTCTGCGCAGGCTCACGCGCTTTACCTTTTTTCGAACCTTAAGACCGGCGCGTTGACGTCACTGTCGCATGACGAAGTCGCAACGAATCAGAACTATTACGGTGATTCGCCTTTGTCTCGGGCTCAGAAGGCCGGAGCGCCAGCCACCGAATGGATAGCCGAAAACGTTGCAGCCGGAGTAAAGCAAAGCGCTGACGTTGAGGCGGCGCAAGATTGCATTGGTCAAGCTTTGGCATCCGTTTATCACCTCGTCGCCCTGACCTCGAATCAAGAGTCAGTGGGACTCGGCTTCAACCCGGGCGATACAACGTATCCGATTTACACTTGCGCAAGTGACTTTGGCACGTCTACCGGCGTACCGGGTAATCCGCTTCCGAATGCATTTACCTCAAGCGGAGGGCAGATTCTCCAGCTTGGGCTTGTTTATCATTCGCCATATGCGAACGAAGGCAACGTTGCCCTCGCGATGCGCCCCGAATCGCCGAATCCTGCCACCGATTTGGCGGCTCCTGGTCGTCCAATCCTCGTGCAAGTGAACTCGCAGAGTGGTAACACCCTTACCGTGTCTCAATTCACGATCGCCGACAGCTCTGGCGCTGTGGTGCCAACGCGGATTTTGGTTCAAGCTAAAGCACAACCGGGCTCCACCGCAACAACTGTCGTAGATCCAAACAACCTCCTTCCTTCCGGAACGGCGATCCTTTTGCCCCTCGCTGCGTTGAAGGCCTCGACAACGTACACTGTAACGTTTAACGGTGCTCGCGACGGCAGCGCTGTAAGCTCAACTTGGAACTTTACGACTGCAGCAAACTGACCTGCTCGTCAGGTAGACAAAAGGCGCTCCTCGATGACGGGAGCGCCTTTTTGTTTTGTGAAGCAGCTGAAGCTGACCTTACGTTCCTCCACCGCATCCCGCGCAGGTAGGATAGTTGGGGCTCACTATGAATGGATTCATATTCTTCGGAGCCCAAGTACTTGTCGATTCGTTTATGAGACAAGTGACTTGCCAGCTATTACCTTGGTTTCCGTTCCAGTCCGTCCAAACAGGACCAATGCTGTTGTCGTAATACCGTTGCGTATATCCGCTACGTGTAAATGTTTGGTCGTTCGGGCCAAGGGTGATGCCCTGGCCAGCGGCCGCCGTTGCACACATCTCCTGCGGCGTCGGGTCAACTCGTGGCGGCGGATTTTGCGTTGCCGGCGGCGGCGGCGGCGGTGGCGGTGGCGGCGAATTACACGAGTACGCCCAAGCACTGCCAGTCCACACAGGTCCCGATGCGAAACCATACTGGCAGCTCGGCGGCGGTGTCATGCACTGATAGCGAGGTCCACTCTTAGTCCACGAGTAGCCAGGTGGACAGTTCGGTGCCTGTGGCGTAGTCAATGAGTTCTGCACCCATTGAGCATTAGATGGTTGAATGGACGCAGCCGCCAGCAGCGCCGCGCCCAAGATGACGATAGGTTTCAAGTCGTTTCCTCACTCATTCCCAAAAGAGCAACCGGTATCAACTTCGGCTTGCAGCCCGAGCTGATCGCCGACCAACGAATTCGCACCGTCGGCAAGGACATTAAATATTTGCAGCATCCAATTGGCGCCGGCGGAACCCATGACAAAGCGATTGCCCGCGAGGGGCGGATTGTGATTTGCATAGTCGGTACTGACCGACTGCGGGATGATCTCGTACCACGGTGAGCCGCCCGGGCCACATGCAGGAACGGCTATCTGCCAGCCGTTGGCATAGCCGCTCAGCTTTTGGACGGTCGTGAAGTTTCCGACGAGATTGCTAATGGGTACCCAGTTGCCCCATTTATTGCACACCCACATTTGGTTCGCGCCACGCATCGTGACCGTGTTCCACGCGCAGTTGCCCGCTGAAACGTTGAAGTTGACAGTTGGCGCGGTGATCGTGCCATCGGAATTGATACTACCTACTTGCTGAATAGGCGCGGAACCGCTGCCGGCTGCATTCTGAATATACAACCCGTTGTTGCCTCGAACCGCTGCACTTCCGTTTTGATCGCCGTAATAGGAGACACCGCCCGTCCCGATGGTCAGGCCGTTGCCATTGTTGCTCGCGTTGTACCCAGCCGCATTGACGTTTGCCATCGCGCTTCCCGCCTGGTTCTGGACAAAAAGCGCTCCACTCGTCCTGACAGCGGCATTGACCGTATCCCCGTAATACGTTGCGCCCGGACCGATCTTGAGGCTGTTACCAACGGGTAACGTCAGCGAATTTGCAGTGACGTTTTTCGCATTCTGGATGTCCTGATTGTTCGCGTTCATCGTCCCGGTCAAAGGCAGCGTGCCGTCGCGCCGGTAATACGGTGAATTGCCGTCCGCGCCAAACCCGTTGATGGCGAGGATCGTTCCGCTCTTGTTCCCGTTCGGATTTGCAAGCGTCCACTTCCCTTGGATCCCGGTGATGACAGCCGGCGCTCGATTGGTCGAGTAGCCAAACGAACTGCCACCCGCCGACGCGATGATGCCGGCGCCTTCGATGTCCGCCGTTCCACCTTTCATCAGCGGCAAGCTTGGGTAAAGCGACGTTGCGATGTGACACGTCCCTGCTGCAGTCGAACACGCGTCGGGCACGATCATCATCGCGATCTGATATGTGCCGCCCCAAAACGGCCCATTTTTGAACGTCACGCGATTGTTGGCCAAGGCGCTGAGTTGCAAGAGCGATGGCGGTGTTATTGGCGTCGCGACCGTTTGCGAGTAACCGGCTGGAATCAGCGATCCATATTGCGCCGTCACATAGCTGCCGAGCGCTGCATTGATCGAGGCAAGATTCTGCCCCTCGATCTGCAGCAGGTTCGTGTGCTTCGCGGCGATGTCTTCCTTGATACCCTGTACTGTCAGCAAGGCCGCGCCGACCAGGACAATCAACATCTCCAGAATGCTTCCCATGTCGGCAGCCCCGCCTTACGTGCGAGTCGTGTACAGCTGCAGGCTTGCAGTCGCACCTGCAGAGCTGCACGACGTGGCGGACGTGCTTGCACTAAACGGTACCGTGGGAGACGCTACGACTGTGCCGTTTACCGAAACCTGCGTGTAGACCGTGGACAACGCCGCAACGCTTAACGAGCAAATCGTCTCGGTGACTGGATACGTCAGGATAAGCGAATCGTTCGCTGTAACCAGCGTTCCAACGCTGGTCGATAGCGTGCCATTGAACAAGCCTTTGATCGTCGACTTGTCTGTCGAAACACGCGATCCTGCTGAGTCGAACGCATGGTTTTGCGCCAGAATCTGCAACGTCTCCGCGGAGAAGTCCGCATCGTTTTGCGTGGCATTCAGAATGCCCGTGTGGAACATCTGCGCCTCGCTCTTGAACTGCGAGGAATGAATGAGGTCAAGCACATACTTTCCACCCGCGTAGACCGCAAGTGCGAGCAACGCAGCGCCCGCCATAACAGCGCCTGCTTCGATCATCGACAACTCTCCCGACTGTTTCGTCCTGCGGGCAATCGTGAGCATGCGTTGGCGACGGCTCGCTTTGGCAAGCGCGGCGGCGTCGAGGTGTACCTGTTCTTTTTTCTTCATGGCCAAGCTCCTTTTAGTTAATTGAGACGCCGGGCGCGCCCGATGTCATGCTGATGGCGCCGGTCATCACATAGGAGCCGATACCGATGGTGAGAAACAGCGCGGCCGCAAAGCCGAGCATGAGGTAATGGGTGACGCGCGCATTGCGCTTGACGGATTCGACCACGCGATCCAGTGACTGCCGACCGAGATTTTTGATCGCCGCTTCGAATTGATCGCGCCCCGCTGCGTCGGTGATCGTGTCGACGATCTCCAACGAAAAGATGCCTGTATCGAGCGCGCGCATCGGCTCGTCCGAGCGTGCGGTGAGACGCCGGTGCATGGATTTCAGATGCCAGCGCAACCATGGGTCCGATGTTTTCAGCAACCGGTAAAGCGCAGCGCGCAACGTCAGGTTCGAATCGAACAGGCCGGCAAGCGACACGATCAGAAGCGCAGCTCTCAGGTCTCGGCGGTTACGCCACAGCATCGGCAGGCGATCGAACTTGTTCCGAACATGTCCGGTCCAGCGTTTGAGCGAATAGAAGTACATCGTCACCAGGCCGATCACCAAGCACAGCGAAAGCCACCAGTAGTCGTACGCGAAGGTGTCGACGTGATAGAGCCATCGTCCCGCGTCAGGCCACTGCTCTAGCGGCTTGGAATCCAGGATCTGCGGATAGATGGCTCCGCCGAACAACATGCAGTAGCCGTACATGTAGACCAGCAACAACGCTGGATACGCCATCTGCAATTGAGTCGTTGCCGACAGCACGCGTTTTGCGCTTGCCGCCATTTCGGCAAGTTCAAACCCGCGAACTACAGCGTCCTGTTGCGCGGACTCGTCGGCAATATCGAGCAATGCATATTCGTCACCCGGGATGAACGGTTTGATCGCGACAGAGAAGCTTTCGCCCCGCTGCATCGTCTCGCGGATCCTCGCGAAGACGGTCCAGACGATCTGGCCGCGCGAACGGTTGCGCTTCTCATACGTTTCCAGCCGGTCAAACAGCGTTTCGGTATTGCGCAAGCCTTTCTTCGCGATATCTAACCGCGTTTCGCGATAGAAGACTTCGCGCACCTTCTGAAAGCGCCAGCGGGCATACGCTTCCCGCTGCCGCACGGGCAGCATCTTTCCGATTAGGTTGAACATGGTGTATCCGCAAGCCCTTAAGGCATCAGACCATCGACGCCGGGCATCACGCGGTATTGCGAAAAGCCCTGCATCGAACGATTCACAAATTGTGGATCAATTAATCCGCGCGAAACCTTGTAAAGAGCGTGTTCATATAGCGTCTTTCCGGTCATGTCCCCATCGTCGAACCCGGTTTTGCGCGAGCCGCGCCAAACTTGACGCGCGCCCGCCCAATCCTTATGGCTCACCCGCTCCAGAAACTCGGGCGTCGGACGGTAAAGTTCAGCGACGACCGACTGGCGCTTCGTGCCGCCGGCGACCTTTCCGGAGCGCGTCGTGAGCCCGACCAGACGGCAATGAACACAGCCGTCCATGTTCCGGCATGCCATTTTCGACGTGTCGAGCCCAAACTTGCGGCGCAGGACCTCGAGGTCCGCCTTCGGCATCACATCTTCAGCGGGGATCTTGCAGTGATCGCAGAGCGTCGGGATCAGCTTCTGATTGCCGACCGCGTTGATGAAGCCCTCGGAAGCAAGCTCATCGATGGGCAACTGCAGGCGGCCACCGGCCATGCGCATGATGGCCGCAATGATGTCGCCGGCGTGCAAGGAGAAACGCACGGGGTGACCGGTAAGCGCGAGTTCTGCAACTAGACCCATCACCACCTTGTCCCGCACTTCGCCGATGGTCAAATCGTCGGGGTCCTGACGCATGAGCGTCCGAATAACTTCCGCATATTTGCGGTTCGCTTCTTCGTCGGTTTCGTCGGGCCTGCGGATGATTGAGTAGTCCGACAGCCACGGCATTGGATATTCGGAGGGTTCATTCACGGCAAACTGCTTCTTCAAGTCCCGATCGGGAATCTGATAAGACAGCGCACGCAATGTCGTCGTCTTGCCTGAGCCGGTTTCGCCAGTCAGTGCGGTAATCCCGCCGCTCACATAGTTGAGCGTGTCGATTAGCTCAAGCTGGCTCGGCTCAAACCCCATGTCCTTTGGCAAAAGGACGTTGTAGTTCTTGAAATTGCCGTCGAGCAGCCGAAGTGCCACGTCATAGCCACCGACCAGTGGCGACGATTGCCAGCGCAAGTTGACGGTATCGGTCTTAACGACCAGCGGAATCATTGCAGACTGTGGGGCGCTCGGTTGGAAGCTATTGCCTGAGTTGGTGTTCCGTTGAACGAGATCGCTGTAGGCTGCAAACAAGGCGCGACGCACGATGGTCTTCGGAAGTTTTTCGTAGGTGTAGAGGTCTCCATTCACACGAAAGCGCACCTCCACGTCACTCTCGAATTCTCGTGGTTCGAAGTGCACATCGCTCGCACCGTACTGACAATGCGCGGCTTCGATGACATCCCGAAAGTTTCCAATCGCGCGCGACGACTCACGCAGCCCGCCCTTCACTGCCGCCACCGCTTTGCCCGCGTAGATCGCGGCAATCACCTCTTCAGTCGCGACCAGTTCTTCGCGCACGAACACGTCGGCGGTCGCCAGGTCCTTGATAAACGTCGCGTATTGAGCGCGCTCGCAAAACCTTGCCGTTGCGACCGAAATCGCGACGCCCGGTTGCAGTTCGACCGCAATAAATTCCTTGCGAGCGGCAGCGGGAATTCGTAGTGCCGCATCGTCATCGGCGGTCGTGAGAATGCGTTTATAGTCAGGCAGTGCCTCGGCAGATACGAGATGCGGCCGCCCCGTTTGCGTAAAGAGCGTATCGGCTTTCTCGTTGAATGCCTTGTCTTCGTCGCTCAACATTTCAGGTACGGCAGCAGGCTCCGGCGAGACCATTTTGCCTTGGTCTGGTGTTGGAATAGCTGTTGATGTTGGAATCGCTGCTGATGTTGGGATCGCTGCCGTCGCGGCCGACTGCCCCCTATCAACGGCATGTGCCGTCCCGTCACCGTGCTCAGCGCTGCTGGTAGCCGCGGCCTCAATCGCGCGCGATATCGACTCAATTGCGGCTTGCTCAGCGACAATCTTTTCCTTGCCTGCAACAACGGTGGTGTCCGTTGCCTCGCCATGATTTCGCTCTTCGCCGACATCTACGCTTTCCACATCCTCGACATCCGCCGAGAGGTTTCGACCAAGGAAGCTAACAGAGGCGCCGGTTGCGCGCGCTGATTGCAGCCGTGGCTCAACCGCACTGGTCGGCTCGACAAAGCTTGCCTTCGGGGACCGCAACCGCTTGAAAAACCCTGAGCGTGTCTCAGGCACATCATCCTCGATTCCACCAAATAGGCTCATGGCTTACTTCCCCACCGGAATAAAAACAGAGTTTCCGCCCGGAGCGGTAGGCAACGGACTATTCAAATCGTTAAGCGCCTGCATGCTCGAGCCAGAAGCCGACGGCTCGGGCACCGGGATCGCCTGCGCGACAATCACCTGGCTCCAGCTGCGTTTGCCCTCCGTGACGGTGACCTGATAACCATCGATGCGAGACACGGTCCAGCCGTTGAGAAGCTTTGTGCCCTGCCGCCCGGGGTAGATCGCACCCATGTAGTCGTACAGGACGTAGGAACCCGTCGAGTCACTGAACGCACCGAGGAACGTGACAGGCACCGATTGCGCGACTGGAGCCACGCGCCGTGGTGCGGGCTTGGGTGCTTCTGCCGCCTGAGCGGGTGCTGGTGTCGCTGGTAACGACGCACCGAGCATTGGGGCAGCCTGCTGGCTTCCATTGCCGTCAGGCGTCTTCTTCATGCTGTCGACGATCTTCTGGCGCGCAAGCTGGTCGATATCATCAAGCGTGAGATGTTTCTCTTGAGCGTGCAGCCCGCCCGCAAGCGCGAGTGCCATCGCGCCGGCCAGAGCGGATTTACTTATAAGCATAATATTTGCCCTTTGCGGTGAAATGAACGCCGGTTCCGTCTTCCTTCAATTCGAGGTCCAAGGAGTCGAGCGCCATGTTGTCGGGCAGGCGCGCGAGCAGCGGTGCTTGCCATTTGTATCCATCGATTTCCCATTGCCCGCGCAAGATGAGCGGACCTTGCACATCGCCCGGCGCCGGCTGGCGTGGCAGGATGCGCTCGGGATCCTTGATATCTACGACGTATCCGTAGCTATCAAGCGTGAAGGGGGTGACGGACAGTTTCTGAGGCTCAGTCTGCAGCGCTTTGATGAGCGCCTGCGATGTGGGCCACATTTTGGCCTGAGCGAGCGCGACCCGTTCCACCACGCTTACCTGTGGGCCTTTCGCATCGAGTTGCGAGCCATTGGCGTTAAAGACCACAGGACGAATGTCCTCGGGCGCGTTCGCGTCGAAGTCCTTGAAGGTGCCGCCCTGTCGCTTATAAGTGACCTTGCAGGGACCTGTCGCATTGCAGGTGGCCTTCCAGAACTGCCAGCCGGACGTGTTGCTCTCATGCCCACCAAATGCCGCGAGCAGTCGGGGGGCCATGACTGACGCAAGCGGCGCCGGTGCCGCGAAAGTGCGTGCCACTGCAGTTTGATACTCCTGCATGTAGGTAGGCGGCGGCGGTGCCGGCGGTGGCGGGGGATTGAAAAATTCGATCGCCTTGCTTACGCCAAAGAAACCGGCGCACGCGATCACGAGCAATGGAAGCGCAACCGGAAGCTTGACCGGCACCTTCTTGATTTCGGCCGTCTTGCGCGCCGCGAGCAATTCCCGGATCGGAAATGGCTCGTCGACATCGTGCAACTGCGCGCCGTGGCCAAGCGTGACCAACGGCAGGTTGATCTTCGCGCACTGATCCTCGAGCGCGACACGCCGTGCATCCAGCGACACGAGCGGAATATCTTCATCGACAGAAACCGCGCCTCGCAACACATGCACGAAGTGCACGCGCTGATCGTTCTGGATCAACACAAGCACGGCCGGTTTCGCGCGCACGATTTCAAGTAGCGCGATTCGAGCAGCGGCGGAATAAAGCTTTAAGCCCTTGCGCTCATCGGGATCGAGGTTGCAGAACCCGCCGATCGTCTCTCCGTTCGTTTTGAGCTCGACGTAATGCGTAGCATCGAACTGCTCGGCGTAGCGCCGACGCTCAGCAGCCGCGCCCTTGGTCGCGTAGGCACGCCACTCGAGACCAAACACGAGCCGCGCGCCCTTCTCTCCTGGGATAGGTTCGAGATGCATGCCGGCGCTCACATCGACGAAACAACAGTGGCCGTGAGCATGATCACTTGGAACGTGCGCGACTTGTTCCAAGCACCGCTCAGCCCGGCGATACCGTTGTTGCTCGCCGCGTCATAGTGGTTGGTCACAGCCCCATACAGAACCATTGTCTGACCGTCGGAAAGGGCAATGGTCTGGTCATCCTTGCTGCCGATGATGTCGGGCAACTGGATTTGCTGCAGCGTCGCACCCGAGCCCGCGCTGATCGTCTGGAACGGGCCATTGAGTTTCGAGCTATCGCTCCAGTACGACAAGACGATCTGGTTGTGATCGTTGACAGACGGCAGGATATTCACGAAGTCGCCAACGGTCACCGAACCCGGTTGCAGCCCAACGGAGCCACCCGACGATCCGACAATTCCGCCCGCAGAAGGCGTCGTCGCCGCAAGATAGCCCTTCGTCTCGAAGGAACCCACTGACACCGGCAAGCCGTTCAACGTCATCTTGGTAACCGTGTTGTCCTGGACGGTTTTGCCATAACTGTTCACGCCATTGATGACAGCGTTCGTGCCTTCGAGCGGCGAGTTGGCTCGCAGGACGGACAAGCCGACCGAACCGGCTGATGTCGCGAGCGACGTCGGCGAGCCGAAGGCCACCGAGTACTTCTTCAAGCCGTCCGAGATACGGTTAAAGATCACATCTGCACTGATGCCTGCTTGCGTTCCATCGTTGATGTCGAACTGCAGCGTGCGCACACGCAACGCAACCTGACGCGTCGAAATGGCATTCTCGCGTGCCAGCAGCGCACCCATGCGATCGACGGCCTCTTTCGTATCGCGCACCATGACAAGGCGGCTTTGCGGATTCACCGTGACGACACCCATCGGCGACTTCAACTGGTTGAGTTCATCCTGAATCAACGCAATCTGATCAAACGATCCGTCGCGACCGGTCGACGTCACCGCCGAGAATGATCCTGTGTTGCCCGTCGAGCCACCCGTGGTTCCCGACGACTGATTGCCGGTCGAGGTATCCGTGCCCTTGGACATCGACGACTTCACATTGACCTTTCCGGGTACAGCCGAAATGGTGAACGTCTTCGTCACGAACCGAGAGATCGCGATTGTTGTGCCGTCGAAGCTCCAGTCGAGTCCGAGATCTTCGGTCACACCGCGTAGGTACTGCCCGACCTTGCAGTTGCAAGGCTGTGCGTACACCGGCTCCACGCCTGATTTGACACTTGCGCTTGCCAGCGAGGTCGGCAGTGGTCCGCCCAAACCACCCATCGGCGCGCCGGCCGCAACCGCAGGCGCTACGGATGCGGACCCGGCGCTTTTCGGAATCAGCGATTCACGCGGAATAAACACGTCCGGGCTAATATGGACCGGATAGCCGGTTGCACTCGAGACGAGCGTACCGATTCTGGAGATTGGCAGGTTCGGCGGGAACGTCACCATCTTGTCGCGAAATACCGCCGGGAGCGTCGCTTCATAAGCCACAGGTACAAGACGGTCGCCGAGAAATGCAGTCGGCACCTCCTCAACGAGGGGCATGGATTCTGGACCATTGCCCATTGCGGTAGCGGCGTCCGCGGCGGCCGCAGAGTACGCCCGATTGACATCCATTTGGCTGACAGCGCAGCCCGAAAGCATCGAGGCCAGGGTAAGCGACGCGGCAATTTTGATCGTGTTATGGCGCATGATGATTACTCTTGGCAGTTGGCCGCGCGTGCGACGACGCGGATCACGTTGTTGGTGTGCTTGCATACGCGGGTGGGCGTGCGCATGTGATTGGTGGCCTGCATGACCTGTGTGAGGATCGACTTGAAGTCGCCGGAAAACGTCGCGTTGAATTCAAGCGGCAGATCGTCATCGATCTTCCAGGCGAGTTGCCACCCCTGCTGCTGAAGCCAACGATCAAGCGCGTTGCGCAAATTGGAGTCTTGAGGTGTGATCGAGAAGGTCAGAATGCCGTTAGGTGCGACCGCTGCCGACGGCGAGGGAAGCACGACCGGTGCAACCGCGGTCGAAGTCGGAGCCATTGCTATCTGGATCGGTTTGGCGTCCACCGAACTCATACCGCGCGATGCGAAGGCATCGTTGGAGGCCGCACTTGCAGGCGTCATCTTTATCGGCGAGGCCGTTGCTTTTGAGCCGCTCGGGGCGGACAACACTTGCCAACCTTCGCCAGCCGGCGCTGCCAAGCGCGACTGATCAGGATCGGCGGCCATCGCATTGGCGGCTACGGCCAGCATCAAAAACGCGATCAAGCGGCCGACCGGACGAAACAGGAAAGATGTTTTCATAGGAATGTGTGACGTCATGCGGTCAGTTGCCGCGCTGGATGCGGCGATAAATATGGGTGGCATAAATCAGTTGCTTTGAACTGGATACGGCGTTGTACGCGCCTACGGCGCGCCAGGTCGGCCCGAACTGTTTGATGTTCGACGCGAGGATCCAGGTGCCGACGTAGCTGTTCACGCATGCGTCGAACAGGCGCTCGCGGGTGATGCCCCACCGCGAGAGCTTTGGCAACCAGGAGCTGTTGATCTGCATGAGGCCAATGTCTTCCGAACCATCGCGATTCACGTTGACGGCATTTGCACGCATGCCAGATTCTTGTTGCGCAATGGCGCGCACGAGGACCACGTTCACCCGATGAAATGCGGCTGCATCATCAAGGCAATCTGCACGTGCAATCGACGGCGCAGCCACGAGCCACAGCACGACGCCAGCAAGAAGATGGTTGATCGTCATGACGGCCGTGCTCACGATTTGGCTCTGTCAAAGAAACGCACGTCATGGCGACGCGTCACATTCACAACGTTGCCGTCCGCATTCACGATGAACTGGTCGGACGTGCCGTTAAACTTGTAGTAGCGGCCTTTCTGTTCGCCCGTACCGAGATGCCTTGCATCCGCCACCGTTACGTGACCGACCGAATCGGCGAATTTAAAGAACGTCGATCCGTCCTTGTCGAACACACTCTCCAAGGCGGCCTTGTTCCCTGTATCGAATTCGTAGACGGTTCCGGCGACCCGGGCCACTTCCACTTGGTCTGCGCCGTTCGATACAACGAAGCGCTCGGCGCGGTTGATCGTGAGTACGTTGCCGGAGTCATCCCACTTCGGGCGCAACGACTTGCCGCTTTCATCGACCACTTTGATTTCCGCTGCCGGTTTTGGCGAAAATTTGATCTGGACGTGCGAGTCGTCGCCATCACGAATGGCGACCGCACCAAGCTTTGAGGCAAGCAGCGAATCATGGACGGGGGCGTCTGCAGAGCTCGCGGCAATCGCAGCAATTGGATCCGCGATCGTCGATGCCGATGCCGATGCAGATGCAGATGCAGATGGCGACGGCGCGTTGCTCGCCACATAGTTCACAGCCACCGACTTGGGTGCCGAGCGCCGCAAGGTGACATGCCGCGAATCGAAATCGACGTCCGCGTACATGTCGGATGAGGCGATCAGCCGGTCGAACGACTGCATCCAGTTTTCGCCATCCCGCGTTGCGAAACTCGTTGAAGCGGTGAGGTCGATATCCTTCTGCGCAGAGCCTGTCCACCCTTGCGGCACCAACGCCTTAACCATTTGCGACAGCGGCATGGTGGCGTTCAACGCGCGGGTGTTTTCAAGGTGCGAATGCGCACCGATTAGCGCGAGACGTCCGGAGAAACCCGTGAAGCCGGACGGGAGATCGTCGCTTTCGCGGGTCTTATCGCCCATGAAGCGGTTTGCTTTCTTCCAGTACGCCGTGGCAGTGGTTTGTCCTGTGGAGTAATGGATGACGTCGGGCGTGCCAGGGACGACGACATAAGGTCCTTCGTTGTGGCCGCCCTCGACACGCAGATTCTGTCCTGCCCGGGGCTGAAAGTAGGTTGAACTTCCATCATTGAAGACGAGGGCAGGACGCTCGAGCACATTACCTGCGATTTCGTAGTCGAAGTCGAATGGGTCGGTGCCGGCGAGCGCGACGTTCACCGAGAGCAGTGCCAACGCAATAGAAACGACTGTGAGTGATTGCTTCATAAGCCGCGATCGATTTGAGAGAGGTGCTGGACGAACCGCGCGAGATATTCACGCCCCGGCTGCGGGTTGGCGCTGTGGTAGTACGCCACCGCTTTCACCGCGGAATGCGTCTTCTGATAGTTCTCGTTGAGAATCTCTTCGGCGACGTGGATGTTGGTCGCCGGACTCAAGGCGTCCCACGGCGAAGCAAAGCGCTTGGAGTGGTATCCCCAGTTGACTTGCATGATGCCAATGTCGAAGTCACTTCGACCATCCGCGATCAGGATGCGAATCGCGCGATAGGCATCATCGCGCGTGCGAAAGAAGAATCCGCGACCAGCCACATTCAGCGTCCATGGCCACGCCCTGCCGTTATAGGCAGATTCGTTAAGTGCTATCCCGGCGAGGATTTTTGGATCGACTGTGGAATGCATGGCGTCGAACGGCGCTTGCGCGGATGCGCACGCCCAGCCGCCACGGCGCTCGGTCATCGCAGCCTGGGCATCATCGGTGAGTACGCTGGGTTGTACCCATCCGCCTCTCACGAGAATGGCAAGCAGACTGACGGGCGCTCCATCAACGTTGACGGTTGGCGTTGCGCCCTGCCCCATTTCCAGCGATTGGCCGTCCAGCCGTTGAGCCCACGACTGAAACGGCTTCATCCCGCATGCGTAAATCGGGATACCGTCGATATCGAGAATGGTGCGCTGACCGGCACTGGAAACAACGAATTGGGTTGGGCTAATGATCTCTTCGATCGTGGCCGCATTACATGCGGATCCAACGAGGAGCAGCGCGGCCGCAAGGAGCGTGTTAGTCATGGTAGGGCTCCATGACGATGTCCTGCGTGACTTGCACAAGGAACTTCTCACCCGGATCGACCGTGATCGTGGGTGGGATGTTTTGGTTACGCTGCAAAACTGCTTGTGCTGTCGTCGCGGCGACCTGACCTGCCGTGCTGCCGTAGGTCGTGACGCCACTGGGGCTAGACGTCGTCGCTGTCTGGGCGCCATTGTCGAATGACTTCAGCAGAATCGCAGTGATGAAACCGGCGCCGAAGATTTTAAGGAAGTGATTGTTCACGTCGCCCGAGAATCCGGCATAGCCATTCTGGTCAGCGCCTTGCATGCCATTCATCGGCACGCTCTTTCCGTTGGGCAGGCGCAGGCTTGTCGAGGCAACTAGCAAGCGCTCTTGGCCAACCTTGACGTCCGCGCTGTACTGGCCGTTGATAAACGAGCCTTTCGGGATCATCAGACAGTCGCCTTGAAGGCTGTCGTACACGTCTTCATCAACCATGAGCGCGACACGTCCCGGCTTGTCCGAATTCAATCCCTCGATCGTCTTGACATGGATGTTGTGAGGGGGCGTAAGCGTGCAGCCGCGTGAGCGACCGTTGAACGTTGTCTGCTCGATGCCCCCTTGCGCCGCCGCCTCGCGCAAAAACGCGCGATCCCTGTCTTCAGGCGCTTGGCCCTGCTTGGCAAGCTGCATGGCGAGCTGCTCCGCACTTGGGTCGCCTGCGGCCGCTCGTGATGCACGAAACTCTTCCAACGAGGGAACACCTGGGGGAAGCGTCGTCGCCTGCTGAGGGTTATTTCGCGATCCGCCGGACTGCTTGAATACGGAGGACGTGTTAATCGCGTCTTGGGCTGCATTACGTGCGAGCGCCTGCGTATCCGCCCCACCCTTGTCAATTTCGCTTTGGAAATCAGTGCCCGTTAGCATCGGCTTCACAGGATGTTGAGCAGCGGCTGCATCAGACGCCGCGCGTGCGGCTGCCTCCGCCGCTGCCGCGTCCCGCTGCTTGCGGATTTCCTGTTCAATATCAGATGGACCTTTGTCGCCCGCGCCTTCAGTGCTGGACTTAAGCGCTAGGCTCTTTTTGTCGCGTGCGTCCTGCTCTGCCTGATTAGATGCCTTAAGTTCATAGAAGAAGCCCAGAACACCGATCACGATTGCGGCAAGAATGCCGATGCTCATGATGGCGTTCCGAGGTGTCTTGCCCTTCGTGAGCGCGATCTGCTCGTCGTTGGGATTGTCAGCGGGGTTTTTCTTGGCCATGGCGATCAGAACAGCCCGAACACGTGGCGACGACCGCGGGTGACCGTGACTTCGTCTTTGCCAGATTTCAAGACGATCTCATCGGCCAGGCGCTGCAGCACAAGGAAATCACCGCGACGAATGAAGTTGGCGACAACCGCGTCGCCGTGATCCTTGATAAACGGTACCGGCCACGACTGCGCTTTCTGCGGCATGCGCATCCAAATAGCGTGACCGTCGTCAAAGACCACCTCGGGTGTAAATTCGGTGCGACCGTCAACGCTGTAGTCCCAGTTCAATTTGTCCGGTGCGACACTGACCGATCCGGAGTCGACGCCGCCGCGATCGGAACCAGCGCCCTGGTCGTCGCGCGAGGTCACACGGGTCATTGGCGAGTGCGGATATTGAAAGCGAACGGTCTGGTAGAAAAAGCCCCCTGCCGGCGACGCAATGAGCGTGAAGTCGTACTCGCGCTTGTTGGTCGTAATGTGAAGCGTATTCACAAGATCAGCTTTGTGGGGCTTGATGAAGATGTGGTTTGACTTGTCGTCGTCGATTTCCCACTGGATGCTGTCGCCCATGGCGGGGTCCGCAATGAGCTTCTCGCCCTTCTCCAGTTCGATGGTCGTGAGCTTGAGCGGCGCGGTCAGAACACGGTAGATTTGATCCCGACTGTATGGAAAGACGCCGATGCGCGCGTCGCCGGGCATCGTCACGGGGTCTGCCCCGCCATTGAACGGATTGAGCGCGCTCATCGGGTTGTCGGCGATCATCGCAGGTGTCGTTGCGTCGCCTACTGATTTTCTGGCGATTGCCACAGGCGCGGTGACGACCGTTATCGCCGCGACTGCACAGATGGCGAATGCGCGCCGGCTAGCGTGTTTGAGATTGGCGTTCATGCTTAGGCAGTCCGCTCGAGGCGAAAGAACGGGATAAAGACCCCGAATGGATTTGACGTGAGCGCCGCATCCGCAGTGGGTGCGACGATCTGGTAGCGCAAGGTCAGCGCATAGGCTTTGACATCGGGCTTGCCAGCGCCGCCGGCCTGTGATGTCGAGGTTGTGAATTCAACAAGGACGGTTGAATCTTCCAAGAGCGCAATGTTTCGGACGTTGACCTCGCGGATCAACTTCGGGTTGGCGATAATCGCCTGGAAAGGTGCGTCTTGATCGAGCCAAGCCTTGAACTGACTTGAACCCGCTCCGATCATCTCTGCTTTTACGGAGTTGATATTTGCCGTCATGCGCGACGTTTCGAGCCGGTCCGTCAAAACCGGCTCGATCGTGAACCAACGGACCGCCATATCTTTAACGTGGGCGCGAATGGCTTGGGAATCCGGTTTGTATGCGACGAGCTCGGTCGTGACAGGATGGCCCGTCACATCAGCGGAGACACCGACGACGCGGACCACTGAAGGCGGCGGCTGGCGGGTCCACACAGCTCCCGCGGCGATGGCCGCGCAGGCAAATGCGATGAGCATCCAGCGGTTCGACTCAAGCTTGAGCCGTGTGCTGGTTTCGAAGATTACTTTGCTCGGGTCTTCCTCGGCATACATACCTGGAGCTGTCGCGAGCGCGGCCTGGCGCTGGTTTCTGAAAAGACGCATGGGAACCCTTGTTGGATTGGGTTCCATTGAACCAGCGTCATCGTTTGCGTTGATCGCTAAAGACAGGTGAAATTGCCTCTCTTTCTTGTGGCCAAGTAAAAAGAGTCGCGCCCACTCGAAATTTCGATGAGGGGTTATACGGCGTATAACCCCTCATCGAGAAACGTTGCGAAAATAGCGTCTCTTTCTGTTCCCGCGGACCACATCTTTGTGATAGGGGTCTGCCAAAAGCGCGTGAGCCCGTCGAGATTTAATCCTGCGTGGGAGTGATGCGACCCAAGACACACACTTCCCTTCGAACAAGTCAAGTCGTCTCCGGCGAGGTATCTGTGTCTCGGTGATGCGCCCATCGAAATTTGTGTATGCCCGGATTCGGTCCGAACAACGGTAGCCCGTTGCTCGAATGTTGAAGCGCTGATGGTTTGTGGCCCATATACGCCTTAGTGTCGACCTCAAATTGGCCAGCATCCGCCGAGCATGCTTGGACGTAGACGATGTTCCGGTCGCGGTAGGGACGGTGGTTACCCACCGCCCCCCGCACAGATCCGTACGTGCAGAACTACTGCATACGGCTCCTACCAAAGGTGTTGACGTAAAACCGCTCCGACGGATGCGGGTGGAGTATCTTGCAAGGAGGCAGGTATTTGCTGACCACACGACTGAACCGTGACCAAGGCAGCCGATGCCGCTGACTTCTTCGCATCAGTGCGTGACGCCAAGAGCGGCGCACTGCGTAAAGGAAGCCCGATAAGCGGCGAAGGTTGCCCGGCACTGCATGATAGTTAAAATACCCTTGAATCACCCGCCTCAGCCATCTACCTACCACAGGTACCGGTTCATGGCGACGCCGCATCAGCGTTTGCCGAATGCGCGCCAGTGATGCAAGCATCCGCTTCTTGCTCGTCAACCGAATGATCTTGAATTGGCCATTCGACCGAGCCGTGCCACAGCAGTGCGTGAAGCCTAGGAAGTCGAATGTCTCCGGCTTTCCGGCCCACGCTCTTGACGTTGTTGCGCGGCGAATCGCCCGAAGCGAATCAGCCGCGTTTTGTCCGGGTGCAATTCCAGTTTGAATTTGGCAAGACGTTCCCGCAGTGCTGCCAGGAATCGTTTTGCATCGCCTTCGTATTGGAAGCCCACCACACTGTCGTCGGCGTAGCGTACGAGGATGACATCGCCAGCCGCATATCGTTGGCGCCACTGCTGCGCCCATAAATCCAGCACATAGTGCAAGTAGATATTTGAGAGCAGGCGAAATCACAGAACCCTGAGGTGTCCCCGCACAGAAGCAATGCGGCGTCCGTCCTCGAGTGCCTGCCTTCAGCCACTTTCGGATTATGCGAATTACTCGTCGATCAGCAATCCGATGTTCTAGAAAGCGGAGCATCCATTCGTGATCAATTTCATCAAAGAACGAACGAATGTCCGCATCTAAAATCCAGTTTACTTTCCGATCCGAAATCCCTACCGATAAGGCATCGAGCGCGTCGTGCTGACCGCGTCCCTGTCGAAACCCGTACGAGAACCCGAGGAAGTCCTGCTCATAGATTGCGCTCAGTACCGTGGCTACGGCCTGCTGCACAATCTTATCTTCCAGCGCTGCAATCCCCAACGCACGCAACTTGCCGTCCGCTTTCGGAATGCAAACCCGTCTGGACGCTTGTGCACGGTAGGCACCCGAATGAATCTCCCGGTGCAGTTCGTGTACGCGCCCATAAAGATGGCTCTCGTAGTCGTGCCACGTTACTCCGTCCACGCCTGCCGCAGCCTGCTTGCGAAGAGCATAAAAGCTTTCCACCAACAGTGACGGCGTAACGTGGTGCAGTAGTGCCGTGAAACGCGACTTCCGATTCCGTCGAGCTGCTTCACGTACGCCTTCGAGTCCCGTCGACGCGGTTATATCCCGGCTCTGAGTCCGGGGCGCGGGGTCCTCGTCAGCGTTCCCTTTGGTTACACCCCTTCCCTCCATCACCTCCGCCGGGTCATCCCCTTTGTTCGGCAACTTCCTCGGTAGTATGGGCGTATCCGACTTCTCACCGGCGTCAATGGCTGGATTACGGTCATGGACCTTCCCAGCCCTGTCCGGCCATACTACGCCGGACACCGATGAGATCTCGCTGCTTCCGTATGAAAGACTTCCCGACATGCTCAGGGTCTCCGACCGCGCAGGATCAGCGCACGACTTGCGATTATCGTCATGCTCCGTGTTGCCTTCCGCTTCGCTTAACAGCGTCGGCATCCCAGAAGAAATATTTCGCGGCTGAATGGCTGGCCTGTCGGTTTCCCCTGTCAACGCTTCGACATGTACCTCGCGATGCATGCCGCATGACTCGGGGCCAGAGTGATTCGCCACTTCTTCTCCGTATTGAACTTACTCAACTATCTTTCATCGGCTTTGCAGCCGCACTAAGCGGTGTTTTCTCCACACTACGAAGGAAGCGTGAGGATCAGCGGTCCGCTAAAACGGCATATCGTCGTCACGCGGCGCGGCCAATGACCGCTTCACAATCTTTAGCCATTCCTTCAGTTGCTTGATGTCTTCGAATACGAGCAGGTCATGTTCAAGGGCGTGGAGGCTCTCCTGCAGCGAGAAGATATCAGAGGCAAGATTGCGCATGATGGTGCCGGGCGACACGTCGATGAAGGGTGGAATTCCGTAGCTGTGCTTGAATCCGTTCTCGACATGCAGGATTTCGTGGTCGAGTTCACCGACCTGTTCCTTTAGTATCTTGTTGTAGTGTTTCAACCGGTCTTCGCCGATGTTGTTGATGGCGCTTTGGTCGATATGTTCCAGCTCCAACTGCAACTCAAGTAATTGCAACAGGCTGTTTTTGCTATACGCCTGATTGGCCCTTTGCATGAGAGCGGTCTTCCGCTCACGTTCCTGCGGATCAGTTTCTCGATCAGGATGAAGAGCGCTGGCTAGTTTTCGGTAGACCTCGCGAATCGATAAGCTGAGCTCTGCCTGCTCCGCTTGTTCTCGTGCCTCTGCAGCGAGTTGTTTAGGGGTCTTTTTTCGTTTGCGCGGCGTTCTTCACGAGCTTGGTTTTCGACGGCGTCTTGTTTTCGGAGCTGCTCCATTTGCGCCTGCGCGCGCTGCAGCACATCCTCGGGCGAACTCATGTCAACGTCGTCGCCTAACTCAACGCCGAGCATGGCTCGAGCGCCAATTTCATATCATCAAACTCGGCGGCAGCTTCACTGTCAAAGTCAGATTCGCTGTACGGTTGTAAATCGTTTAAGCTCCGGATCATCGCTCTCGGCGACCAATTCCCCCGTCAAGTCGCTGATCAGGTCGGCAATCGTGCGCCGCTCGGATTTGGTCAGCCCCTTCATATCGTATGTTTGGTCCAGGCGATAAACGAGCTTGGTACGCAAGTCGACGGAAGTTTGCTCAAGGGGCGCGAACTCGCTAAGGTATTTCCGATGGAAGGCAGGCATTGCTGCCTCCCAGGCGCTCAGCCGAGCACGCCGCTTTTCGATCTGCTTGATCAGGGCGTTGAACGCCTTTTGCCCTTTTGACAGTTGAGCCTTATTGTGGTCGGGGCAATGCTGATGGCCCTGAGATTTGTCCTGGTCATAGGATGATTTCCGCTGGTCGATGCGAGAGAGCGAGCACCCCTATTTTAACGGAGGTCGCGGTCGCCGCGCGTTGGTCCCGCACGCGGCTATACAAGCACGCGCACGTCGCGATCGATGATCGACTTATGCCGCATCGTGTCGAACGGGGATTGGACCCCAGAGGGTAGTCTCTTCAGACGGCGGTTGTAGCAAGCTGCACGCGTTTCGCGAAGTTAAACGGCAGCAGGTCACTAATGTCAGCGCCCGGTGCCCGTTGTGGCATCTCGGTCAGCACATGAGGCAGATAGGCATAGGGCTCGACCTTGCATGCCCGGCACGTCAGCACGAGGCTATAGACGATGGCGCTCGCCTTCGCGCCCGCAACTGTGTCAGCGAAGAGCCATGAATTTCTCGCGGTTGCAAATGGCCTGATATCTCTTTCCAGAATATTGTTATGTGTGCCTTGCTAAGGCACGGTTGATTGGTCGGTGCAAATCCGACCCGGCCAACTCTCGCTCCGGCCGGAAGCACAAGGGCGGTCCAGGAGGTAACAAATGGGCTGAAGCACTCTTTGAAAAGGCCTCGAAGGAGGTCAGCGGGCTCTGCGGGCCGCAACGTGAGTGAACACTGAGCAGGCCTCGAAAAATCGTTGTGGAAGCCGACTCGCCATAATAACGAGGAAGGCCGATGTCGTCGGAGAAGCGAGCGAGATACGCATCCGGCGGTTCCACCGGGGTAGTGGTGGCAGCACGCAGAGAAGCGATTAACCGTGCAACAAGGGAAGTCCGTGTCGGTGCGTGGCGGGCAGTCGCGCAACGGCAATCTCGTGAGAGATCGAGCCGGCCGCACGGATGGCGGATGGGGCGTAGTAGTGATGAAGCCGGGTAACGCTGGTGGAGCCAAGGCCCCCTGTTTCAGAGCAAATGGCGGAAAGTGGAAAGAACCCAAGGATTGACGTGAGTCTACTAACCTTGCTTGATTCGGTTCGGACGCTACAGACCACATTGCAGACGAAAGCAAAGAACGAACCGGCTACGCGGTTCTACAGTCTGTGGGACAAGGTGTGCCGAGAAGATGTTCTGTTCGACGCCTATCGGCGCTGCCGCGCAAACCGCGGTGCGCCGGGAGTCGATCGAGAGCGTTTCGAGGATATCGAAGAACATGGACGAAACGACTGGCTGGAAAGATTGCAGCAAGAGTTAAAGGCCAAGACTTATCGGCCTCAGCCCTTGCTGCGCGTATGGATCCCCAAAGCTAGTGGTGGCGAAAGGCCACTCGGTATTCCGACGGTGATCTCATAATGCACCTCTCACAGTTGAGTGTTGGAATGTTGCCGCTGTAGATGCCCTGAAGTGCGCACCCAATCCTTTAGTTGCCGTTCCTTGGCGGCATCCAGCGTAACCCACCACGGGCCCCGCCCATCGAGCTTGCGCGCCTGGACTACCTGGCGCTCGATCCAGTAATACACGACGTGTGGACTGACATGCAGCCGATGAGCGAGCTGCTGTACCGTGAGCTCGTCTGGCCGCTTGAAGCAGGTTACTTCAATTCGATACCGGTAGCGGATCCATTTGACCATTTCAAGCGTGAACGATTTGCCAGTAGAACTGCGTATGCCTTCCTGATTGAGGTGCGCCACGATTTGCCGGTCAGGCAGATGCTGCGATAGTTCGCGCACCCGCTCGACGAACGCGGCGGGGTAACGCATCGCATCGGCAGCCGGCTTGGGCAAGTCCACGGTGATATCAGTACACGCGCTGCCCTGCCAGCGGATATGCAGCACCGCTTGTCTCGTGGCGGACCGTCTCTCGACCGTGATGTCCCGGATGAGCAGTCGCAACATGCGCTTGCGATCCTTCGCTGATGTGGTCGGCGCCCGCCAGAGGCGCGGCAGATTGCGCGCTAGCGCGAGGACCTGAGCTTTCTGTTCGGACGTGGCGACGAGTGCCTTCTGGCTTTGGAACTGGGCGGCTTCCGTCCTGATCGCCTCGAGGCGGAGCATCGCGTCATTCCAGCGCCGCTCGAGGGTACCCGCGACCAGACGGTTGGCCGGGTCGCATTCCTGATAGCGACGTTCAGCGAGTGCGACCTCATACTCGGCGCGTTCGATGCGCATGTGCCACTGGCGCATGATGGCATGATCGCGTTGCTCGAGTTCGCTCAGGGCGGTCACGGCGAGCTCGAGTTCGGCTGGCTGCAGGGCGGTGAATACAGCCTCGCCAATTGCGTTGTCAAGTAGTTCGCTGCGCATGCTCATGCAATCGGTGGTCGCCAGCCCCTCGCGGCGGCGAGCACTGCATAAGTACAATGGATAAAGGCCGCCGTTTCCTTGGTAGCGAACGGTCAACGCCCGACCACAGCAGCCGCATATCAGCAGTCCCTGAAGCAGCGCCAATCCTTCACGCGCCGCACCACTGAGCACGGTACCTTCGCCGTTGGTCCTGTTGAGCGCCAGGCGGTCTTGGTTGCGCTCAAATTCCTCCGGGGTGATATATCCATCGTGATGGTCTGGCAGATGAACGCGCCACTCTGCCTTCGGAACCGGCTGCACGCGCTTATGGACCTCTCCCCGTGGCGTGATGCGCTGCCGATACTGGTATCGTCCAAAAACATAGATGCCGGCATAGGAAGGATTCCGTATCAAACCGAGAACACGTTCGTGACTCAGGCGCCCCCAGATGAGTCGACCCGCCCATGCACCTCCATAGGCGCGCTTGGGAAAGCGCAGGCCCTCTTCGGCAAAGCGCTTGACAACCGCGTATGCGCTGCCGGTCTCCTGAAACAGACGAAATGCCAGTTGCACGGCACCGCGTACCTCGTCATCGGGATCCAGGACGATGCGTCCTTGATCGTCGTAGCACAGGCCAACCGGGAGCGGAAACCGCAATTCACCCTTCTGCGCCTTGTTGAGCTTACCGCCCTGGAGGCGCCCGTGCAAAAAATGGAGTTCGGCCTGCGCCATCGTTCCTTTGAGACCGAGAAGCAGGCCGTCGTTGAAGTCGCCCGGGTCGTAGCAACCATCGGCGTCGATCACGAGAGTATGAGTAAGCGCACACAGTTCGAGCAGGCGATGCCAGTCCAGGTTCGAGCGCGCCAGGCGCGACACTTCCAGTGCAAACACTGCACCCACTTGCCCCATCGAGACATCCGCCACCAGCGTCTTGAAGTCCTCGCGGCCCGTCATCTGCGCCCCCGACTGACCGAGGTCCCGGTCCAGCGTACGGATCGCCGTTTCCGTCCAACCCAATGCCAGCGCCTTGTCCTTCAACGCATACTGGCGCTCGGTGCTCTCCTGATGGTGTCGCACCTGGGCCAGTGTAGACTGCCGGATATAGATGTACGCCGGCTTGCTTTGATGTTGGGGGGTGATCTTGGTGTTCATCGGCGGCCTCCTCGGTCAGCTCCAGCGCGGGCCCGGCGGTGAGCCAGGCCTCGAGCATGTTGGCGATGAGTACGCCGGCCGATTGCGGATCGATGATGTGGGTGAGTGACAGCGGAGACTGGTTCACCGGCGCCCCTCAGAGCGCCTCGCGGCGGCGCAATAGTTCGCGGTTGATCTCGCAGATTTCCTCGATGATCTCGCGGACTCGGTGATAGTTCGCCAGACGTTCGGTAACGTCGGGGTAATCGGCTTGCGGTACGTAGTCCATTTGGGGCCGGCGGCCGGGAAAGCTCACGGACAGGTAGTACTTGGGGCCATGGCCGGGGCCGTCTGCACACTTGCAGCCCGGTTTGCCGCAGCGCTTGTAGCGCTCGATGAGAGAGCCGCGCAAGAGCGTCTCTAACGCCGGCATTTGCTTCAGCAATTGCGCGCGGCGTCTGCGCAAAGTGGACGACGGAATATCTTCCATTGGCGGACCACGTTGAAAACTGGTCTGATAATAGGACAAGGAGATGCATTGATCAAGCTCCTTTGTTCGACGACTTCCTGGATGGGGCGAGCTGGTCGATCAACGTGACCAGCTCCAACAACATGCCCAGATCGAAGCAGCACACTGACGCGATGGCGTCGTCGTGGACAGTCGGTGTGCCCCAGTCGGTCCATTCGCGCGCAATGCTAAAGCTGCCACGTTCTGTATCGCGCAGAAGCAATGTCTCGGTGCCTGCGACGCGGCGCTCCTTCAGAACGGGAAAGCGTTGGCCCCTGAGGGGATGGAACGGGTGACGAATCTCAGCCCATCCCAAATGCTCGCTGAGCACTTGTGCAGTTCGCGCTGACCGTCCCAACTGTTCGGGACCGTGTGGTGCAGATGGCGGTATTGCTGGTAACAGGTCCGATCTTCGAAGTGGACTTGTTTCGCTGGCAATATGGCTTTCGGACGGGAGTGGACGCAAAGATGGCGTTACGGCGCATCCATTTCGGCATTGTCGATCGGGGTGCACGGGATGTTGTCGATGCTGACCTGTCTGATTATTTCGACACCATTCCGCATGGCGACCTGATGCGCTGTGTGGCTCGGCGTATAGCCGACGGCTCCGTGCTGTCGGTGATTCGCGACTGGCTAAACGCCCCTGTGATCGAACGCACATCGAACGGTGAGCGGCAATCCACGGAAGCAAAGGACAGTCATCGAGGCACACCGCAAGGTGGCGTGATATCGCCACTGCTCGCAAACCTGTACTTCCGACGGTTCATGCTGGCTTGGTATGGCCACGGCTACGCCGATAAGTATCAGGCGGAAATCGTGAATTATGCCGATGACTTTGTGATCCTCTGTCGCGAAGGACGTGGTGAGGGAGCGATGGAAGCGATGCGGCACTTGATGGGAAAACTCGGCCTGACGGTCAACGAGAAGAAAACTCGGCTGGTGAAGTTGCCGGACGAGAGGTTTGACTTCCTCGGTTATACCGTCGGTCGCTTCTATGGTTTGGGAGGCCGTCCGTACTGGGGCACCCGGCCGTCGAAGAAGTCTATCAAGCGGCTGAAGGATGCGGTCCACGACGCCACAACTCGGCGTTGGAACGCCCTTGACGTAGAAAGTCGAGTCACGGAATTGAATCCGTTGTTGCGAGGTTGGGCCGGTTATTTTAATCAAGGCCCAGTGACGCGGATTTATGAAGATCTCGACCGGTACGTCGCGCGGCGCCTACGGGTCTGGTTGATGCGCAAACGCGGGAAGACGGGAACGGGGTACCGCCAATACTCTGACCAGTTCCTTTACGAATCATTGGGACTGATACGCCTCCGCACGCTTGCCGCCAACCGTTCGAACGCGAAGGTCTGATGTTCTGAAAGAGAGCCGGATGCGGGAAATCCGCACGTCCGGTTCGATGAGCGGGATGTGGAAACGGAGCTATGGTGAGGTTATTCGGGCACCGCCAGACGAAAGAGGCGGCAACAGACAAACCAACCCTACCGCCACCGCGCCACATCTCGACTCTACCCACGGGGGCACGCCCATCGATCACGTGTCGGCTTAAATATTTCCATTGGTTTCTCGTGTAGCTGATCGCCTTACCCAGCAAGCTTTCAGGCAGAACCTGGGGCGCCTGCGTATCCAGCCATGTCTTGAACGCTTCTAGCAACGGCGCGCTGTGTTGTTGCCGCAGCCGGTAGGTGTAGTCGGGTTGCGTCTCGCCATCGGGCAGTTTTGTCCGAGCGAGCGTCTCAACGTGGTAGAGCGCCTTGAAGTATTCAAGTGCCTGCAGCGCACGACCACCTGTCTTCTTTTTCTGTCCCTTATGCGCATCAACGAACAAGCGCCTTGCGTGGGCGATACAGCCGAAATGAGTGGCACCTTTGAGCGTTCGCCAAGCACTGTACCCGTCAGTCATTAGCATGCCTTTATAGCCAGCGAGAAACGCCTGCGGATATTGCTGCCCGCGCCCCGGCTGGTAGTCGAACAGCACCACCGGCTGCTCGCTGTCTGCGGCGCTTCTGTACGTCCACATATAACTGGTGCTTTGTGGCGTCTTGCCTTCTTCCTTGAGTACCTGCACCTTCGTCTCGTCGCCGTGGATCAGCGGCGGTGACAACAGTGTTTGGCGCATTGCTTCGTACAGCCGGCTGTAGTGCAGCTCAGCAGGCCTGATGATCCAGTTCGCCAGCGTGCCGCAACTCACCGCAATGCCCGCTCGGGCGAGCGCGCGTTCCATCCTGTACAGCGGCGTGCCGTCAACATATTTGCCGGTTGTCACCGTCGCAATCATTGCCGCGCTCGCGCTGCTACCCGGCAACGGCTGAACCGGCATCGGCGCGATTACTATCGGCGTGCGTTCGGCGTTGTGCTCGCAGTGGCGGCACGCATATTTGAAACGCACATGTTGGAGCACCAGCGCCTTGATCTCGATGTGCAACTGCTCGCTTGTTTGTTCGCCCATGCGGTGCAGCGCGTTCTGGCAACATGCACAGATCTTCTGCTCATCGGGAAGATCGTACTCGATGCGCCGGCGCGGCAACTCTGCCGGCAGCGGCTTGCGTCCACGCTTGCCGCGATTGGGTTTATCAAACTCCGGCAGTCCCGTATCGGGCAGCGCGAATGCGTCATCCGAATCATTGTCACCGAGTTCAGTCGCGGCGATTTGCTCGGCTTCGTCGAATATGCGATCCTTGAGTTTCTCGCTGCTCGGCGCGAAGCGCTTGAGCTGCGCCAGACGGAACAACTCCTCGAGTTGCCCGACGCGTTGCGCAAGTTGCTGGTTGTGGCACTGAAGCTCGAGAATGCGCGCGATCAGCTCATCGGACGAAAGCTGTTTGAGATCGTCCTCAGCGGACGGATGACTGGCGTCGGTATCCATGTCCTCCACAATAGCGAAGCCGCACACCGGATGGGTTTACGTCAAAGTGTAACAATCGCGCCGGGCGTCGCGCGCGCGACGCTCGGCGCGCTGCTACTGACCCTTCAGCTCACGTGTCGGTACTGCCTCGAAGGGTGACGACGCACGGCGTCGATGTCGATGCCTTCGAGTAACCAGTGAAGCTGCTCGCTCGTCAGTTCCATCACCGCCTGCTGTCGGCGTGGCCAGGCGAAACGGTCCGCCTCTAACCGTTTCATCATCAGCCAGAAACCCGAGCGCTCGTAAAACAGCAGCTTGATGCGGTTGGCCCGCTTGTTACGGAAGGCGAAGACCGCCCGGGCAAATGGGTCAAGCTGCATGGACTGCTCGACCAAGATAACAAGACCGTTGATCCCGTTCCTAAAATCGACCGCGTCGCGGTGCAGATAGACCCGCAGTTCAGCGTCCAGTCGGAACATCACAGCGCCCCAACGTTTCGATCATCGCCGATACCAGCGTCGCGTCGTGGACGCCGCACTCGAGTCTGAGTGTGATGCCATTGGGCATTTCCACAGTTATGCGCGATGGTGCCGACGGGCGCTGCGCGACACGCGTGGCGTCGCGGTGCGGCGGCGGCAACTGGGGAAGTGGCGGTTGTGGGTCGGCGCAAGCAATCTCGACGACCGGAACAAAAGCTGCCGCGTCCCCTGACCCCTGCGTCGCGCCCTCGCCGCGGTACGTCTTCTCGTGCTCGCAGATCCACCGGTGCAGTAAATTCGCGTTCACCCGAGCCCTCAGCGCCATGCCCGCCACCGATACTCCGGGCTGCAGGCAAGCCTCAATCAATCTCTGCCTGTCCCGTTTGTCAAAACGCCGTTTGCCGTCCCGACCCACGCTGATGACCTTAAGCGGCAAAAAATCTGAATCTGAATCATTCTGTGTCATGGAAGGTGTCCATTGATTTTCAGTGCACACATCCTGCGCTATCTGATCTCATGACACCACGTGCGCTCAATTCACCGCTTACGATGTTCGCGTTTCACGGACTTTGTGAGGATAGACTGGGCCTATCTCGACCGGCGCAACCCACCAAAGCCCCGAAGAAATGGCCTCGATGATCACAGGCTCGGCACGAAAAGGGGTTGAGCTCCTTGTCTCAAAGCTGTCTCTCGTGGCAAACGTGCTTGATCGACTGTCCAAATGTTCTCGTCAGCAGCGGCGGAACTCTCACTACTTTTGGACGCCAGTGACGCCTCAATCACAGCGAAGCGGTCTAACCTGCGCGTGAAACGCCTAGAGACATGCCTGCCTTCCGGTCGAGATTTACTTCTTAATAGCACCGGGATCGTTTACGTGTTTCTTTAACACTTTACTTCTTTAAAACGTTTACGCGGCTAGAAAGCCTTCTGGGATAAGGCTCTCAGCCGCGTTTGGTGTACGTTGGTGGGAGAATAGGTGGGTGTCTATGGGAGCGATAGTGTGTGGATATGGGAATACAGGTGTACGCCGATAGGGAGGATGGCGTGTGGATATGGGGTCGACGGTGTACTGCGGTGGGATTACGTTGCATAAAAGGTAAAAACTCCGAACGATCGGAAACCGGTGTACGCCTATGGGAAATTGCCACCTACGTTTGGTGTACGACTATGGTCTCCGAACAGCATCCGACTTGGTGTACGTCTATGGTGCTGGGCCTTCTCCCCTATGTAAGTCTTTGACAGCACTGGCGGAGCGGAATCACCTCAACCCTTATGTGCTCGTTAGTTTCTAACTTATTGAAAATTAACAGTTTTACATACATGCGTGGGTTTTGAGGTGTACGCTCATGGTGTTTTTCCACTTTTATTTCATGCCGACGTTGTCACTCAGAAATGTATATTTCCCGCTGACTTAAAGCCTCAGGTGTACGCCTATGGGATCCGGGTTGATAGAGAAAGCTGAGCGATGGTGTACGTCGATGGGAAATTTAATAAAAAACGTCTCGATGGTGTACGCCTATGTGGAGTAAGCCATGTGGGTCGCTAGTTAAGGTGTACGCCTATGGGACCATAGTGGCGCCGCTAACCGAATTTGTTGTGCTTTGGGGTCATTAAGTGCTTTGTGGCAGGACCGCGGATTCGTTTTTGCAGCTCCAAGGTGTACGCGTATGGTACCGGTGGGGATAAGACAGCAAAAATTCGCATCATTCCCGAGCTTCGATGGTGTATGTCTATGGTAGAGACGCCGAATTTAGTCACTCTGCCGCCCAAAATTTTTACCACGCGGCGAGGATCACGACGAAATGAAGAGATCGTGGCCTTCGTCTAAATGGTGGAACAATGCGAGAATTTTTCCACCATCGAGGTGGAAAAACTATGGTCTGTGTTCCACCTTTATGGGAGAATAAAGTCCAATCTAATTGGTTGAAAGACGATAAAAGTGGCCATTCGCAAAGATCTGAAGCTAGATAATGTTGAGCAATTCGGATTGTTCCCGACCGCTGAGTTGCCGGAGCCCTTCCGGAAAGCAACTGCGGCTGTGCACATGGCCCCGGAGAAAGGCGCCCTATCCTTGCCTCAATATAAACTCTTTGACGCACTGTTAAAGAACGCTGGCGCTCAATACAAGAAAGACCCCTCAAGAATCTGGTTCGACATTGGACTTGGTCAGCTCACAACGGAGATCGGTCTGAATTCAAATAATCGTAAGTACATGAAGACTGCGATTAACTCGCTGGTGACGTTCGGCGTCAATTGGGATTACTTGGCAGGGCTAAACAAAGGGCAGTGGAATGCAAGTGCGTTACTTGCGGGAGCGAGAATTACGCCTGGTGGAGTGCTGCAGTATCACTATGCGGAGAATCTGAAGGAGGTCTTTCTTAACCCGGGTGTTTGGGCAAACATCGACATGGCTATTATCCGTCGATTTCGGCGCGCGTCGTCTGCGGTGCTTTACGAGAATATTGTTCGCTACGACGGAATTGGAAAGACCCCAGAACTGAGCGTCGACGTGTGGCGAAACTTGATCCTAGGAATGGAGTGGAAGAAAGGTTCTTACGCAGAGTACAAAGAGTTCAAGCGGCGCATTTTGACGTTTGGTGTGAACGAGATCAACGCGGTATCAGACCATGTTGTAGAGATGATCGAGGTGAAGTCGAAGACCAACTCTCGGTCGGTCACGGCGATCCAATTTATCATGCGGCCAAAAGATATTCCGCACGTCGCAAACGAGGCAGATCTTGACGTACTCGGACGCGTAACCAAGCTGGATGTGCCGCTCTCGGAAGCTCGTCGTTTGCTGGCCACTCACGGGCAGGAGGCGATCGTTACCGCTCTCGACTACATGGATCAGCGTTTGAAACTAAAGGGCGGTCCGAAGGTCGAGAGCGTGCCCGCGTATTTCCGCAAGACCCTCCAAAATGGATATAAGGTAGACGAAAAAGCGAGTGCTACAGAGAGTGTGGTTGGAGGCTCTTCTGCCTCACACACCGCAGCTCGCGCAGCAACCAGCAACAACATTAACGACCTTTTTCAAACATATCGTCGCAAAGAGGTCACTGGGTATTTTTTCGAACTCGATGCGGCAGATCAAATGGCGGTCTTGCAGCGATACAACGAGCAGCAAGGGACCGCCAGCCTGAAAATCGAGTCAGGAAAGAAAATGAAGAAGACGAGTGAGACGGCGTTCTACACTTGGCTTGCAAACGACGTTTGGGGGCTTCCGACGGATAGCGACATCCTAGCCTTCGTTATGGATAACGCTAAAATTAGTTTGTAGAGGTTGTTTTGCCGGGAGCTGACTCGCTTGCGATGACTTCGCTCTGTCCAGATGCGGGCCTTGCTGCTTCTGGGGAATCCAACAGGTGTGTTGCTATGAATTCTCGAACCACCTTTTCAAGCCGCGTTACAAGGAGTGATTGTTGGTCGTCACTTAATCCAACCAACTTGAGTTCGGTTCGGCCATCCCGGTAGCGTTTAAGCGAGCCTACCTCCCGCCCCTCTGTAGTGTGAAACGGGACGTTCCCGCTGTAGTGCGTCTTCGTCGCTCCAGGGGGGGACGTGCCGTCCAACTTCTTAACGTACTCCTCAAGTCTACGGACAGACATCTCGCCGTTTACCACACGTTCGAGTATTGATTCGGCAGTGCTCTCGTTCGTGCGGTCGAGGATTAGTTTTATGTTGTATGCATGTGCAAGACCAACGCTACCTGTGTCTGCCATCTGCTGAAGGAAATGCTTTGGCAATCTGCCGACAAGTAGCGTCTTTGACACCAGCGCTTTGCTTACACTGAGGCGCTCTGCTAGTGCGTCCTGGCTCTCAAAAATCCCGCTAGATAAGACGCGCATCCACGCGACCGCATCGTCGAAGACTGTCTGCTGGGTGCGGCTTTTGTTAATACTGCTTGCCTTAAGGTAAAGTTCTTGGTCACTTAGTTCTGGAACAACTTCCGCATCGATGGCTGTTTCACCCAAGCTTTTTTTCGCACGAAAGCGGAATTCTCCATCGACGATAACGTACTTGTCAGGGTGGCGATGGTTTCGAGTAACCGTTATGGCGACATGTTGCCCCTCTCGCCGAAGTCGAACAGCGAGCTCGTCAATTGCAATTGGGCTGTAGAACTCGCGCGGGTTGAAAGGGTTTGAGACTAACTCGCTTAGTAGTAGTCGAACCCGTGGTGTTACTGCTGAAGCGTTTGCGCGGTGTTCGTATGTTTTTCCGAGTGCGTCATTCTCGCCGACGACCGTGATGCTCGCTGTCGGCGTGTCGGACCCATTCGGTACGCCGGTCACATCTAGGCGACCGTCTACGTCTGCTCTTTCGTTCGCTATTCCCTTGCGAATGGACGCGCCGAGCCCCATTTTGGGCTTCGCTGCTTTTTGGTTCGTTGTCACTTTAATCCTCAATGAGCCCTACGATCGTGAGAATTTCCTTCGCTACTGCGGTGATTTCATCTTTCGCCTGCTTGGCGGTGCGCTGCCCTCTTACGCTAAAGACAGTAGCGCCCATCCCGATAGACGTTTTATAAATCTCGCGAAGTGCGATGGTGTTCTTGAGAATCGGATAGGGATTGTCCTCGGCCATAGCCGCCCTTACTTCGGCATAGCCTGTGGTTTTTGTATTAACCCGGTTGAAAACAATCCCGCAACCTTTGGGGTTGCTGCCGATTGTTCTGCGAACCAGCTGAAGCATGCCGACGGTACTCCATGCGTCGAGTGCCGACGCGTCCATGGGAACTAATACAAAATTGGATGCACCCACAGCGACCTCAGTGTTTTTGTCATGCACCGACGGCGGACAGTCGACGATGACGAGGTCGTAATCGTTTGATATTCGTTTGATTTCACGGTCGAGATTTTTTCCAGCTGCCGCTAAGTTCACCACTGTAAATGGGTATGGAGCTTCGCCCGCTCCAGTCGCGCGAACAGACGAGCTCTGCGAGTCCGCATCAACGACAAGCACCCGCAATTCAGGGTCATCGTCACAATACGCACCGGCCAGATTTAGGCTAAGCGTGGTTTTGCCACTTCCACCTTTTTGGTTCGCGACGGCAATGACTATTCCCAAGGGGTTTTCTCCATTTAAGAAATCGCATAAATAGCAAACTAATAAGAATTCGGTAGTTATGTCTTCGCGTGAAAAATTTTGGTTTCTCCGAGACTACTTGCTATAAGAACGACTGTTGTTTTTGATTTTTATCAAATAACCGACCGGATGTCCAGAATTTTTACAACGCGAGCTTTGCGGCGTCCAGAAATATCTTGATGCCAAGTTTTTTGTCCCCGGACTTCAAAGAATCCATGGGTGGTAGAGGGACGATGTCGAAAAAGGCGCACGGCCCTACGAGGTGTGCGTGATTACCCAGGTTCGTCGCGAAAAAAACCGTCGAGTTTCCACGTGGAAATCGAACAGAGGAAGCATGCTGGCTGTCAGTTTGCTGGGTCGAGTTTCCACGTGGAAATCGGACAGAGGGAGCACGCTGGCCGTAAGTTTGCTGGAATAGGCTGACCTGTGGACGCCCAATGATGCCGGAACCGCGCCCTATTGATTGCGTCACTTCTTTGTCAGAACCGAGCAGATCGGACCAATTCTAAAATACTGCGATGACGACGTCATTCTTGTCATTATCGCCTGTGTCTGTGCTTGTTCAACGCAACTGGGTTGCATTCTATGCGCGTTTTGCGTCGCGTAGGTGTCGCCGTGGCTTACACGCTGGTCGTAGTTGAGCGCTCGGGCTTGGCGAAAGCGGGAAAAATCTTTATCTGACGACGAAGTGGTTTCCACGTGGAAACCGTAGAAAGATGGATACAAGGCATCGGCATTGCGAGCCGTTGATGACTCAAAAATCCGTTTTTTGTTAAAACAAGTCGAGGGTTTTCATGGCGGTCTTGGAAAGCTTTGCCACAGGCAATCAGGGGCTGTGCGGATCTTTGTTGATCACTTGCCGACGTTTCAGGCGCCAACCCGTGTGTGCCGCTGCCTCACCTTTCGAGTACCCGCAGGGTGTCTGAGGCTACGTGAAGATCTCGGAATTGGTGCCTAACTGTATAGGTCGCAGAAATAGCGATGGAACCAGGGCTGGATCCTGACGGATCCTTCGGTATTCAGATTATCTTGTCGCGAACTAAGGGGCTTGGACCCCATAAGTATCGAATGTTCGCTAATTTAAAATCTACCTTCGATTGTCTTTGGCTCAGTGCATTGCTCTCCTAATTTGTGTTCTAGACTAAGCCAAGCGTGTGAAGTTAAAGGGAGCGGTTCATTTTTCATCGAAAAATGTGAAAATTCGTCAGGTTAACGTTTTCAGGAGTGAATCATAGTCAGAGAAATTTCTCGCGCTTTGAAGGCTCATTCCATGTCCAGTGCGTGTGACACGAAGGTATGGCTCATCCGATGAGGGCTGACTACACTAGGTGAGAGAGATGAGGAGAGTATTCACGAAGGGCAACTGCTGTGGCCTTGGCGACGAACCGTCTCACGGCCGGAAGTAGACGGTGAGCCGCCCCAGCCTGGCGGGCTATGGCGGCCAGTGCGTAGTGAACATCGTCGTCGCGCCCGGCCGCTGACGCAGCACCCGGTCAGGGCAGACAAGCGGATCGCGAGCGAGGGTAATCGCTCGTTCGGTAGTCGCCTTTGCAATTCTCGCGTCCATTCCGTCGTCAAAGGACTGCAATTGAGAGTCTAATACGCTTCTTTTCGATGAGTTGACAACACGAAAGTTTGGATATCCTTGGGTAGCTGCGAGTTCCGCCATCGACCTTAAGACGTGGCAATCGAAAACTACAATCGAAATGGATAAAGAAACCTTAGTAAAAGATCACCTGGCCCTTGCCAATTTATATAGCAACGGGAAGGGCGTCTGGTGGAAAACAATCGAGGAAGCCTCTCACGTTCTGTCGTTGACCGAACCTCGAGTTTCGGCCCAGCAAATAAAACAAGCAAGGGCGGTGGCAGCATTTCCTGCGGAGGTCATTCGATTATTCGAGAAGAGTGGAACAAACACATATGTTCGCAGGAAAATTATTGAAGCAAAAGAATGTTTGGGGTGGCCGGAAGTAGTGAAGCGGGCATTGACGTTAAAACCAGCAGAAACGAGAGCTGAGCGACTCACTATCTTATCTACTCTCGCAGGTGGCAAACGATCGGAAAAGGTGTTTCGCGGCGAAACCCCCTTGGCGCTGCAAAAGACCTACCAGAAAGGTCTAGAAAACGGTCGTTGGAAAAATCTATCGCAAGCAAGCAAAGAGCTCGGTTTCACTAGCAATTCTTTATACAAAGCAATGGATATATGCAAGCTACGGAAACCAGTCACCGATCACTTTCCGCTGGATAAGATCTCAGTTTATCTTGGTACGGAGTTGCTTAAAGTGATGGATTTGTTGGGTTGTGCAGAGTTCGAAAGACGCGTTTCTCTTTTGGAAGAAAATAATCAAAACCTGTCTTTTAAAGCGAAACTAGCAAAGATTAGGGCGGACACCGTTTCGGTTGTTACTGAAATAAAAGTGCGCCGTGCGCGAGGCAAAGTAATTATCGAACTTCATTGCGACGATAAGAATGGAAAACTTACCTCCCGTCAAAGAGAATTAGTGTCGTTGATCGGTTCAACGATTAACGCCTTTAACTGTGTCCAATAGTAGATATACTGAATAACTCTCGACGTCAAGTGAACGAGCTAACAGGGCGAACAATGGGAAAAATCAGAAAACTCAAGGTTGTTGTTGAGGCAATGACAAATTCCGGGGATTTTGTGGAACTCTTCGACCAAGATTTCGTGGAAGAGCAGGCGAGGGCAATGATGGCAGCTGCAATGGCGGATGAACAGGCGCTCGATTTCGATGAGACCGAAGGCAATATCAGTGTGTCGTTGTTTAACGATAGGTTGGAAGAGGATGACCTTGATTCTTCGGAAACAGATTTCGTTCAGTTTCCCCACGACTTCGCTGTAGAGGCGCTGCATCTCCATTTTGGTTGGGATAGGTCGTTTTTATTTGAGGCTCTTTCAATACGCCGGATCAGGCGTCTGATAGAAGAGCATAACAATTTACGTGTGCCGGCAAATTCAAGGCACCACGAGTATTTTTACGACCTGATGTCCAGTTTGAACAGTGTTGATTCAATAGACAAGGGCTATTTCAATTAGCTATTTTAATGATGGTGCAGCCGTACGTTAGGTGCATACGCCAAAAAAGTACTCAGTCGCGGTTAAATAATTTTCCGGCTTCTTCCATCATTCTTTTTTTCTCCGCCTGTACATAGATGCTTGTGGTTTGCAGCGAGCGGTGGCCAAGAATCTTTTGGACAACATCAAGGGGGGCGTCGGCGGCTGCAGAAAGCGTTCCGAAGGTATGTCGAAATGCGTGAGAGGTTGTTTTGCTCAGTTTCAACCGTTCTTCTGGCCCAAAGACATCCGATTCTATAATCAAACTTAATAATGAGCGTTCGACAAGACGCCCTAAGGCACCCGGGTGATAGGGCGCTCGATTATCAGCGTGCTTGGATTGTGCGTCAGGAGCCTGGGGGATGATCATCGGCGAGATCAAAGGTCCTCGAGCGTCGGCACTGTCAAAATCTTCCATTCGATCTTTCCAATGCTCCGAAAAAGCGCTCACAGCGTTTGGACTTACAGGTACGGTTCGAAGTTTTGCGCGTTTCCCGATGACCGTCAGTTCCCACAACGGTTCCCGTGCTGTCCCGTAGATAGATAACCTAAGATTTTCGCGCCGAGCGTGCGCTGCTTCCTCACGTCTTAGACCGGACTCGGCCATGAGCAGTATTGCGGCCCTGGCAATGCGCCATTGGCTGGCCTGAGGCGCTTTCGCCCGCCGGTCAAACTCCATGGAAAGCCGTTCCCATAACCCGCGACTCAACGCACGCTCAATCTGGATATCGTCCTCCCGCGTAACGGTAACCGGATCGTTGACCGCTTTCCAGGGGTTGCCGGCGAGATAACGCACGTCGACAAGCCACGTGAATGCTGCGCGAATAGCGCGCGTGGCATAACGCTGCGACTCGGGGCTTAGGGCGCCAACGGAGAATGGGCGCCAACGTTCAGAGGATCTTGAAACTCTCGGTCCAACAAACGAAGGCGAGGGGAGTTTGAGGAAATCTTTATACGCTTCGCAGTCGTCGACCAGTAGTGAGCTCATCGGCTTGCCTCGGACCATAACGGACCACAGAACAAATCGTTCCAGTTCCTTTGTGTAAGCACGAAGGGTCTTTGGCTGATCTCGGTATTGGTTCAGATAGGCACGCACCGCGTCCAAGTCATGTTGCGCCTTGATGTAGCAAAACGCGCTAGAGCGGTTTTCACCCGTTTTCCCCGAGAGGCCGCTATTTAGACCCATGCGCTCAAGGGGGGCCAGCTTGCCCATCGCGCCGTCAATCAAAACCACGTTGGCTGACACCAGCGGTTTACTGGTATCCACATCATCGTCGACCCGACGTCCAAGCACGTCCTCGTGTCGCCGCAACCACGCGACAATGATGCGAGCACGGTGGGCACCAATGCGAGGGACCGAGCGCCACCAGGTCCCGCCGCGACGATTGCACAGGGCAATTAAGTCGCCGAGCGTCGATACCCGTTGGGATTTGAGACGCTTGGCAACCATGGGCCGGAACCACATCCCGATCCCGTGGTTGATGTGCGGTGAAGCTGCTGACAATTGCGCAGCTTCTGTGACCATCTTTAGCGTGACGGCTGTTAGTTTGGCGCTACCGTGCTTTTTGACCGATGTTTTCAGATGGTCGGCGAGTACCGTCGAGCCGTTCTCGATAGCCAGATGGACCAGCTTATTTAACAAAGTCCGCAGGTATCGCTCCATTGCTCCGGGCGTGGCAGCATGGGCGTCTTCGTCGGTGTCGTAATAGGTGCGCGCAATTACCTTAGGAGAAATCCGCTGAACGAAGGCTCGCAACGCAGCCAGATCTTTCGCGGTAAAGCTACGGCCGATTTCGAGATCTTCTGCCATTAGCTGCGCTCCTGCGGCGTTGAATAAGGGTCCAAGGTCCGTCGCGCGCGTGCCAAAACGACCTGAGGGTGTCGCGCAAATACGGATTCAAAGCCATCGAGCAATTCGTTGTAAAAAACGAGCCCGCGGACCGGATGAAAAATCCGATCGTTGTAGAGCGCGTGCAGTCGGGCTGAATGATCCATCAACAGCATGGTTTCTGCTGTTGCGATTAGCCCATCAACCGCGTAGCGCTTCAGCAATTGACTACTTGGCCGCGTGAAAAGTTGCTCGCCGAACAACTGCAAGGTCAGTTGCAGAATCTCTCGTGCGGGAGGCGTGAGCTCCGGCGACGCCATAAGCAGTGCAAGACTGGGTGTGGTTGGACCTTCGACGTTGAACGAATCTACCCCAACCACATCGAGCCTGAGTCGGGATATGGGTCTTGGGTATCCAAGCATCACCAGTCGGGCGCGGTGATAAAGACCATCAATCGAAGCCTCCTCGGTGTTGTCAGGTGATTCCAAAACCTACTCCTGCAAAGGGTCCGGTGCGAAACAGCGCTATTTTGCCATCGAAACGCAGGTGTGATAATATCGATTATCACACCTAGGCCGACCGAAGCGGAGCGCTTTCGAGTTCAAGACGACGATCGGGAACCGCGCCGGAGTGGCAGGGCGGCGTCGCCACGCTGATGTCGGTCGGCGTCACGATTGCCCGTGTTTGCAGGTGCGCGGTCCGACGCGATAAGGTGCGGGCTTCACTCACTGAACATCGCTATTAGCGATCGGTAGGAAGAAGGCCGGGCGGCAAGCCACCCAGCACGATTGTTCCGGTGCCGGTCCGCCATGTTCGAGGCCGTCAAGGCGTTTAAGAATGCAGTGAACGCGCCGTGATGAAGCCGGGACCATGTAGATGTTGACTAGGACCATTGGCGACGGAATTGAAGGGGTAGATAGTTTATGGCTATCTACCCCTTCAGTTGACACACACGCGCGTTCGATGCCGTCCAGGCCCGCCTCGCGAAGCGGGGACGGCGCGTAGCAGTTGGGCGCTCGCTGCGCCGTTGCAGAGAGAAGCTTGGCGACGTTCAGGTGAATGCGTATGGTTCGCGGAGCGCCTGCCCGGTCATCAGCTACGGCTGTCTGCTAAATGTTGCTTCGTTCTTACCCAATCAGGTAGGTGGCCGGCTAACCGTGGCCGACGGTTGCGCTTGAATGCCGGTGTGCGGTAGGGTGCCGATTTCAGCGGAGAAGCGAATTCATGAATAAGCAAGAATTGATTGACGCCGTAGTAGCAACCACAGGTGAGAGCAAGGCCGCAACGGGCGAGACCATCGACGCCATCCTGGATGCCGTGATGCGTTCGGTGACGGGAGGCGACGCAGTACAGTTGATCGGTTTCGGATCTTTCTCGATGGGGGCACGCGCTGCCCGCGTGGGCCGCAATCCGGCCACCGGCGCAGAAATCCAGATTCCCGCCGCGAAGACCGTCAAATTTACGGCTGGCAAGGCGTTTAAAGATGCCGTGAACGCCTAGTAAGCCGCGGCGCGGGCGATCCTAGTTTGCCGTACCCGGGTGGGAAGCGCCTGCTCAGCAATCTGTTTCCCGGTCCACCGGACGGCATTCGGACGCCCCGGCTTGCCTTTCTCCTGGTCTCTGAGGTTGTTGAAAGGTTCCCGCGGTCCTCGAAGACATACTTGGCGGCTGTCCCGGATATGCGCAGAACACGCCCGGACAACTGCCAAGCAATTCAGCTACTCGCGATTACTTCAGTTATCAGATGTGGCGATTTTTATGCCGGGTCGAAAACGACATGCTTTCGCCGGCAAAAACCGCAGGCGGTGGCGACGGGGCAGGGGAGGTGTGGCGGAAGCGGGCGGCGGCTGCGCGCGCTTTCTATGAAACAGAGGCGTTGCGCGAAGGCTGGTCGGTGCGCCAGCTGGGCTGTTGAGGAGAAAGCGTCAGTAATGATGAAACCAACTTCAATCTGACGTGTTTTCCGCTTCGGCCCGACGGCTGGTTAGGATATATTCGAACGGATATAATTTGAAATTGGGATTCACATCCGGGATCAATACTCAGCAGCCGGACGTGGGTTGATGGCGGAAGCGGTCGAAAGTAGTGCTCAACTGGTACGGGTTGAGCGGGAGATGACAATGTCTCGCAAGGCAATTTCTGGAGGCACGGACAGCGTGTTGGCTGATCTGGAGCTTGAGGATGCGGAGGAACTTTCCGCAAAAGCGGTCCTCGCGGTCAAGCTCAACGAGTTGATCGAGAAGCGTGGTCTGAGCCAGACAGAAGCCGCGAGTATCACCGGTATGACGCAACCGAAGGTGTCGCAGGTGCGCCGATTCAAGCTCCAGAACATCTCACTCGAACGCCTGATGCAGGCGCTCGTGTCGCTCGATCAGCACGTGCAGATTGTCGTTCGCCCTGCGCGCCGGGCTCATGGCGCAGGCATCACCGTAGCTGCGCGATGAGGTTTGCTTACGAAGACCTGAGCGACGGGCAGTTCGAGAACCTGATCGTGTTCTTGTGTCAGCGCCTGCTTGGCATTTCCGTGCAGGGGTTCGCCAAGGGACCCGATGGCGGACGGGACGCCAAGTTTGTCGGAACGGCCGAACTTCATCCCAGCAAGGCGGCACCGTGGGTCGGCACGACTATCATCCAGGCCAAGCACACCAACGGCTACAACCGCAATTTCTCTGAATCTGATTTCTTCAGCACGACGGCGGCGAACACGGTGTTGGGGAAGGAGATCCCGCGTATCAAGAAGCTGCGCGAAAGCAAGCAACTTGACCACTACATGCTGTTTGCCAATCGACGTCTGGCTGGCAATGCCGAGAGCGAGATACGCGCGTATATTGCTGCCCAATGCGACATCCCCGAATCGTCAATCCACCTATGTGGCCTGGAGCATCTGGAGGTCCTGTTGAAGACCTTTCCGGACGTTCCGGAGAAGGTGAACCTCGATCCGGTGGATTCGCCATTGATCGTGAGTCCCGATGACCTTGCCGAAGTTGTCCAGGCGCTCGCGCGGCAGCGGAGTGGGGTATCGGATGTCCTTGACGACCCGCCGACCATGCGTGTGACGTACGAGCAGAAGAACGCGCTCAACAACATGACTGGTGAGTATGCCAAAGCTCAGCGCCGACGTTACCTCAAGGAAACTGCACAGATCCGTGCATTTCTGGCCGCGCCCGAAAACCTCGAACTGCTGCGAATGTATGAGTCGGTAGTCGACGAGTTTCAGCTCAAGATTATCGCAAAGCGCAAGGACTACCAGACCTTCGACGCGGTGATGGAGTACCTGGTGGACTTGCTGTTCAACCGTGATCCTATACTGCGCCAGCACGCGCACAAGCGACTTACACGTGCGGTGCTGTTCTACATGTATTGGAACTGTGACATCGGGGAGGTGGGTGATGCTGCGGCCGAGTAAGCACTCTCACCCAGACCGCACGGTCATCAACGTGTCACTCCTGTTGCTGGCGCGCCTCAAGGCGCGCCGCGTGGACGAGTACGACACCTTGCGCAAGTATGCGAAGAAGGCCGTGATTGGGGGCGACGTGCTGTTTCAACCAGCGCTGAACTTTCTCTTTCTAATGGGACTGATCGACTATCGCCCCAAGACCGACGCCGTAGAATACGTGGGGCCAAATGAAGCTGTCTAGACTCTATTCGAACAAGCCCGACCGGTTCGAGCCCGTAGACTTCGAGTCGGGCTTGAACGTCGTCATGGCGGAAATTCGCTTGCCTGAGAATCGCAACAAGGACACGCACAACCTAGGCAAGACTACGTTGGGGCGGTTGCTTGATTTCGCTTTCCTCGCAGGACGCGACTCGAAGTTTTTCCTCTTCAAGCATTTCGACTTGTTCAAGGACTTCGTCTTTTTTCTTGAGGTCGAACTGCAGGACGCGTCGTACGTGACCATACGTCGCGGTGTCGAAGAGGCAACCAAAATCAGCTTCAAAAAGCATCGTGGTGCACATCAGGATTTCTCTACGCTCCCGCTGCAGGAATGGGACCATCAGGACGTTCCGTTCGAGCGCGCGCGCGATCTTCTGGATGGCTTACTTGATTGGCGCGTGCTTAAGCCCTGGTCGTACCGAAAGGGCTTGGGCTATCTGCTACGTTCGCAGGACGATTTTCGGGACGTGTTCCATTTACGGAAATTCGCTGCCGCGCACGCTGATTGGAAGCCGTTCCTCGCTCACATACTAGGTTTCAACGCAAGCCTGGTGGCCAAACACTACGAGAAGGAAGAGGAACTGACGAAGAAGCAGTCCACGGCACAGACCATCAAGAATGAGTTAGGCGGGTCCATCGAAGACATTAGCAAGATAGAAGGTATCCTGCTACTCAAACAGAAAGAAGCCGAGAAGAAACAGAAGCTTCTCGATGCGTTCGATTTTCGCGCGCAGGACAAGGATCGGACCAAGCAATTGGTCGATGTCATCGACGAACGCATCTCGGCGCTCAATGGCGAACGTTATTCGCTAAATCAGAATAGGAAGAAAATTGTTGCCTCGCTGGAGGAAGAGCAGATCCAGTTCAATCCAGACGAGGCTGAGCGGCTATTCGAGGAAGCCGGCGTGCTGTTCAGGGGGCAGGTCAAGAAGGACTTCGAGCAGTTGATTGCATTCAACAAGGCGATCACAGACGAGCGCCGCGTGTACCTCCAAGAAGAGCTCAGCGAGGTGGAGGCCGACTTGAAGCGTGTCAACGCAGAACTCGGCGTGCTCGGCAAGAAGCGTTCGGATACGTTGTCTTTCCTGAGCGGCACGGACGTTTTCAGCAAGTACAAGCAGGTTTCCGACGAAATGGTGACACTCAGGGCGGACATCACGTCGCTGGAGCGGCAACGCGGTTTCTTGCATAGGCTGCAGGAGTTGCGCACGGAAATCCGCACGTTGATGGACGAGCGAGGGCACCTACAGACACAGATTGAGGCCGACGTTGAGAAACAGAACTCGGACCAAACCAGCCTTTTCTCTGCTATCCGGCTATTTTTCAGTGAGATTGTCGAAGAGGTAATTGACCGCAAGGCATTGCTCAGTGTGTCGCCGAACCAGGCTGGTCATCTAGAATTCAAAGCGGAGATACTTGATGAGTCTGGCAATGCCACGAGTGCCGACTTGGGACACACCTATCGCAAGTTGCTGTGTATCGCCTTCGACATGTCGTTGCTTCGCGCTTATCTCGACGACAAGTTTCCGCGCTTTGCCTATCACGATGGCGTTTTCGAGTCGTTGGATGATCGCAAGAAGGAGAACCTGCTGGCGGTCATTCGTCGGTACGCCGAACTTGGACTCCAGCCTGTCATCACTTTAATCGATTCGGACCTACCCACTCGGGCGGAAACGGAGGGCTCGGTGTTCGATGAGAGCGAAATCGTGCTGCGGCTGCATGATGAGAGTGAGCAGGGTCGTTTGTTCAAGATGGCGACCTGGTAAGCGCGATAAAGAACTGAACGCCGCGAGCAATTGAGAATAATGAAGATCGCGATGGTGGACATTTTGCGGGACGAGGTGTTTTCAAGGCTTGCACAGAATCTGAGAATAATAAGGAAATTCCTGCGATGATGAAACTCGACCAACTCCAGCCCAACGCCGCCATACGCGGCATCGTCCCCAATGCGCTGGTGACGGTCGTCAACGTCCAGTGGTTCGGCTCGGAGGCACTGGAGATTACCTACAAAACGGCATCCGGTAAGGTTGCTAACGAGTTGCTTTACCGTCACGATGAGTCGCGCTTGGAATTGGTCGAACTTGGTAGGCCGTGGAGCTTTGACGGTGACGGCGCGCTCTTCCGCTTGGTGTCCGAGGCCCAGCGCATCCGGCTTGCGCATTTGTTTGACCCGGTGCTGGCGGTGCACACTTCGGTTGTCGATCCGCTCCCACATCAGATCACAGCTGTGTACGAGTCCATGCTCCCCGCCAGCCGTTACGCTTCCTATTGGCGGACGACCCGGGTGCTGGCAAAACCATCATGGCCGGACTGCTTATCAAGGAGCTGATCGCCCGTGGCGATCTGCAACGCTGCCTGATCGTCTGTCCTGGCAGCCTCGCGGAACAATGGCAGGACGAACTCTATCGGCGTTTTCACCTGCCCTTCGAGATTCTGACCAACGACAAGCTGGAAGCGGCACGCACCGGCAACTGGTTCTTGGAGACCAACCTGGTGATCGCCCGCATGGACAAACTGTCGCGTAACGAAGATGTGCAACAGAAGCTCCAGGCGCCCGATTGCCGCTGGGACCTGGTGGTCTGCGACGAAGCGCACAAGATGTCTGCCACGGTGTTCGGCGGTGAAGCCAAATACACCAAGCGCTATCGGCTGGGGCAATTACTCTCGACCCTAACCCGGCACTTCCTGTTGATGTCGGCGACACCGCATAACGGCAAGGAAGAAGACTTCCAGCTTTTCATGGCGCTGCTGGACGGTGATCGGTTCGAGGGGCGTTTCCGAGACGGTGTGCATACTGCGGACGTGTCCGACCTCATGCGCCGCATGGTCAAGGAAAGTCTGCTCAAGTTCGATGGCACGCCGCTATTCCCCCGCGGATTGCCTACACCGTGCCTTACATGCTGTCGGATGCGGAAACCCACCTTTACAAAATCGTCACTGATTACGTGCGCGAGGAATTCAATCGCGCTGAAGCACTGGAAAATGACAAGCGGGCTGGCACCGTCGGCTTCGCGTTGACTATCCTGCAACGGCGGCTCGCCTCTTCGCCGGAGGCTATCTATCAATCGCTGCGTCGTCGGCGCGAACGTCTGGAGAGCAGGCTACGGGAATTGGAAGTCCTTCATCGTGGAGGGCAGGCGATGCCCATCCTGGCCGCATCACTGCCAGCCTTCGATAGTGAAGACGTTGAGGACCTGGAAGAAGCGCCCGACATTGAGGTCGAAGCCGCCGAGGAGGAAATCCTCGATCAGGCTACCGCGGCTCGCTCCATTGCCGAGTTGCGTATCGAAATCGAAACTCTGAAAGGGCTGGAAGGCCATGCCATGGCCGTCCGCCGCAGCGGCACCGATACCAAGTGGCGTGAACTGGCCAGTCTGCTTGGAGAAATTTTCACCACGGGACCTATTGGTCAGCATGTCACCGAATCTGGCGCGGGCGCGATTCCCTCGCCCAAGCCATCCCCCCACCAAAAGATCGTCGTCTTCACTGAGCACCGCGACACGCTTAACTATCTGGAGCAGCGTATCGCTACGCTGCTTGGTCGCAAGGAGGCAATTGTCGTTATCCACGGTGGCATCGGTCGCGAGGAGCGCCTGAAGGTACAGGAATCCTTCAGGCACGACCCGGAAGTTCAAGTGCTGTTGGCCACCGACGCAGCAGGTGAGGGCATCAACCTCCAGCGGGCGCACCTGATGGTCAACTACGACCTGCCGTGGAACCCTAACCGGCTCGAACAACGTTTCGGCCGCATCCACCGCATTGGCCAGACCGAAGTGTGCCACCTGTGGAATCTGGTGGCAGACGGCACACGTGAAGGCGACGTCTATCGCAAGCTGCTGGAAAAACTTGAACAGGCGCGTCAGACGTTGGGTGGCCAGGTGTTTGACGTTCTCGGCAAGCTCCAGTTCGAGGGCAGATCGTTGCGCGATCTGCTGATCGAGGCCATCCGCTATGGTGAAAAGCCCGAGGTCAAGGCTTACCTCACCACCGTGCTTGATGCCGCTCTCGATCGCAGCCATCTTCAGGGGCTTCTCGATGAGGGTGCACTGGTTCGCGATGCCATGGACGTGAGCCAGGTACAGCGTATCCGCGAAGACATGGAGCGCGCCGACGCACGGCGTCTGCAACCGCACTACATCGAATCGTTCTTTCACGAAGCCTTCAGGCAACTCGGTGGCACCGCGAAACAGCGCGAAGCCAGACGCTACGAAATCACGCACGTTCCCGCTCCAGTGCGCAACCGGGATCGCCTTATCGGCATTGGCGAACCTGTGCTGCCGCGCTACGAACGTATCGCCTTTGAAAAATCTCTCGTGGCACCGCAGGGCCAGCCGCTCGCAGCTTTTGTTTGCCCGGGTCACCCGCTGCTCGATGCCGTCATCGACCTTACCCTGGAGCGCAACAGAGATCTCTTGAAACGCGGCACCGTGCTAGTCGACGAGGGGGACCCTGGCACCTCGCCGCGTGTAGTTCTCTACCTGGAGCACGCCATTCAGGATGCCGGCCTTACCCGTTCGGGCGAACGTCGTGTCGTATCCAAGCGCATGCTCTACGTCGAGCGGGATGCACAAGGCGTCACGCGCCACGTCCACTACGCGCCCTATCTCGACTACCGCCCCTTGGCAGGGAGTGAACCAGGTATCGAGGCCATCCTCGACCGGACAGAATGCCAGTGGATTAATCGCGATCTGGAGCAAAAGGCGCGGGCTTATGCCATCGCCAACGTGGTACCGGAACATCTGGCGGAAGTACGTGGCCACAAGCTCGGACACATCGCCAAGACTGAGGCAGCGGTAAAAGAACGACTCACCAAGGAAATCACTTACTGGGACCATCGCGCTGAAGAACTCAAGCTGCAGGAGCAGGCTGGAAAACAAAATGCCAAACTCAACTCCGGCGAAGCCCGCAAGCGTGCCGATCTTCTGCAAGGGAGGCTGCAAAAGCGGCTCGAAGAGCTGAAACTCGAAGCGCAGATCTCGCCACTGCCGCCCGTGGTGCTGGGAGGGTTGCTAGTGGTCCCGATAGGGCTGATCCAGGCTATGACCGGGGCGGCGGAAAACACTCTTGGTGTGCCTCTGGCACCAGTGGATACGCAAATCAGCGCCGCCCGTGCCCGCGCGATCGTCATGGAGATCGAGTGTAGCCTCGGCTTCGAGCCCACCGACCGCGAACTTGAAAAACTCGGCTACGACATTGAAAGTCGTGTTCCCGGTACTGGCAAGCTACGCTTCATCGAAGTGAAAGGCCGCATCGCGAGTGCGCAGACCATCACTGTGACGCGCAATGAGATCCTTTATTCGCTCAACAAGCCTGACGACTTCATCCTCGCCATTGTCGAATTTACAGGCGAAGACACTCACCGTCCCCACTATCTGCGCCAGCCTTTTCAGCGCGAACCGGATTTTGGGGTGACGAGTGTGAATTACGACTTCGCCGACCTCCTTGCGCGGGCGAGCGTGCCTTCATGACTGGCTCCCCGCCTTTCTTCGAGCCGATTCGCCAGCGCGCATCCCAGCGATGGGATCAGTTGGAGTGCGACCCCGAGTTGGCAGGGCCGTGGCATCAGCTCTTCAAGCAGGTGCAGAGCCCTCGGCACATCCTGTCAGAACTATTGCAGAATGCGGACGACGCCGGGGCAACTGAAACCTCCGTACGCATTGAAGATCGATGCTTTGTCTTCACGCACAACGGAGAGGACTTTAAGGAAGAACATTTCGCGTCTCTCTGCCGCTTCGGATATTCGAACAAGCGCGCTCTGCATACGATCGGCTTTCGCGGCATAGGCTTTAAGAGCACGTTCAGCCTAGGTGACACAGTCGAGCTCTACACACCGACGTTGTCTGTTGCCTTCGATCGCCGCAGGTTCACTGAGCCGAAGTGGCTTGCTTCGGCACGTACCGACGAAGGCGGCACGAAAATTAAGGTTGCCATTAGCGATGAGCACCGACAGCGTGAAGTCGAGAAGAATTTGCAGGATTGGCTGAAAAGCCCAGTATCGCTCCTTTTTTTTAAGCATATTCGCCGGCTGCGCATCGGCGATCAGGAGGTGCATTGGGGCAGTCTTGGCCCTGGTCCCGTGCCTGGAACCGAGTGGATGACACTTCACCAGGATCCTGAACAAGCGTTCCTCGTCGCGCGATCCGAGGCCGAGCCGTTTCCACCGGATGCACTAACCGAGATTAGGCAAGAGCGCTTGCTCGGCGCCGATCAAGACGCCGATTTTCCTGCCTGCAAGGTCGAGCTCGTCCTCGGCACAAAGGGGCGCCTGTACGTGGTCCTGCCAACTGGCGTCGAGACGTCTCTGCCGTTTGCCTGCAACGCACCGTTCATCCAGGACCCTGCTCGCCTTAAGATCAAGGATCCCGAAACATCGCCCACAAATCGGTGGCTGCTTGAGCGTGTTGGAACGCTGGCAGCTGCGGTAATGGTGCAATGGCTGGGTCAGTCCTCCTCGAATCTCGGCGAACGGTCCCGCGCCTATGGCCTTCTCCCCGATGTGGATCGCGACGACAGCTCCCTCGAAGGTACATGCGGCACGATCGTCGAGGAGGCGCTTTGGCATGAAATCCAAGACGAACCATTCCTCTTGACGCATGATGGCGAGCTCCGGCTCAATCGCCAGAGCGTGGTTATTCCGGAGCAACTGTTGGATGTTTGGCCCCCGGAGCGGGCCACCATGGTCATGGATAGCGCCAATCGCGCAGCGCTTTCATGCCATGTTTCTATTTGCGATCGCGAGAAACTGGTTCGCTGGGGTGCAATCGAAGTGATTGGCATAGATCGGGTTCTTGAAGTCTTGCAGGCCGAGCGTCTGCCAAGGCCAAAAAGCTGGCGGAACTTGCTGAACCTTTGGACGTATATCGCACCAGAGATCGCCGGATATCGTCCTTACATGAATGTAGATAGGAATGCGCTCCATATCATTCCAGTGCAGGGTAGGGACGTGCTCTATGCAGCGAATGAGGTTATACGTTTGGGGGAAAAGAGGCTTCTTCAGTCCGAAGCAGACTGGGAATTCCTCGCCGCGCATCTGCTGGTCGTTAATCAGAATTGGCCGCGTTTCCTTGCAGAGCAACGCCGAAGCGCTGCAGAGCACGATGCTGAACAAAAGAAGGAAGACATCGAGGCCGCATTCGCGGTCCTGAAAGCCATCGGGCTCGAGGAAACGAGCGAAGCAAACAGGGTCGTTGAACAGGTCGCGGTGGACTTCTTCAACCAGGAGTCAATCGCCTTAGCAGGTTGTGTTCAACTTGCACAAATCGCAGCCAAGCTTGGTGCAACGGCCGGCGAAACCCTCCGCTTCGTTACGCGTGATTGTCACGTGCGTTCACCTCGCCACGTCGTTCTCGTCGACCATGATGGTACGTTGGAGGACATGTTCCCGGAAAATTGGCGTTCCGCGCACCTGTTGCACGACGACTACTCGAAATCCCTTGGCTCGTGCACTTCGGAGGAATGGCTCCGATGGATCTCGTCGGGACGTTCTGGGCTGCAGACGTTCGTCCCCTTCATCCAGACGGTATCCACGATATGGGGACACCAGAATATCCGTGCTGAACTTCAGAACCGTGGGTTCGTGGGGACGGCCTACCGTCCTTATGTGACCAGCCACTACAGGGTCGAGGATTGGAACTTCGAGGAAGCTCACTGGCGGTACTGGGCCGCTCTCGCAAACGATGACCTGAGACTGTGGGAGCACCTGGTAGATCGTATCTTTGCTCAGCCCGAGACGTTCTGGTCGAAAGCCAAGGGTGCGCGGATAGTCCAGGTAGCCACAACCGGGAAGGCAGTGTCCATTACCAGTGAACCGTTATGGCCAGCTTGGATATTGAAGCTGCGTGATCTGCCCTGCCTACCAGACACGCACGGGTTTCGCCACAAACCGGCTGACCTCTTGCGGCGCACGCCGGAAACCGAGTCGCTCATGGACGTTGAGCCATTCGTTCACGGACGACTTGACGAAGAAACTACTCGCCCGTTACTGAAACTGCTCGGAGTGCGTGACACACCCACGGGTCCGGATCGGTTGCTGGATTGTTTGCGGGCGCTTGCGAAAGCCGGTAGGCCGCCGATCCATGAGGTCGAGAAGTGGTATCGGCGTCTCGATCAGATGATCGAAACGTGTTCGACGGCTGACTTTGCGGGAATCAGGAACGCCTTTCGTGATGAGCGGATCATCTTGACGGAAAGTGTCGGGTGGGTAAGCTCTGGAGGAGTGTTTCTGTTATCTGACGACGAGGACGTTCCCGGTGCCGCACTAATTCGTGCCTCGGTAAGCGACCTCACGCTTTGGCGGAAGATCGGGATCGCGGAACGGCCGACAGCGGACTTGGCCATTCAATGGCTGAAGACACTGCCCGCGGGCAAAGCGCTGACCCAGGATGACGTCTCTCGTGTTCGAGCCCTCCTCACAAGGCATGCTGTGCGCATCTGGAGCGAGTGCGGACATTGGATTAACCTCGTGAACGAGTGGGTACCGATCAATGCGCTCAATTACGCGATTTCCATGCAATCCTTGGTGCCATGGAGCCACCTGCATGAGTGGGTAAAACAGCAAACCGCGGATTTTCAGCGGTTACCTGCGGAGCTTACGAATGCACTACCGTTCGTAGCTATCCCACACCTTGTTAGTCGTATCGAAGATCGCTTCCACCGCAGTCCGTTGTGCTCGGGCCAGCCTGAACGCAAGGCGTGGCTGAACGTATTGGGGGCGGAGCTCTGCAGGATCGAACTGGACAACGAGTCCGACACTACCCGTGTACGCGCTCTCGCGGCTGAACTAGCCAAGTCAGCGTGGCAGACCGCGCCCGGCCTCGAAATCATTCCCTATATCGACGGGACGCCTGCCGGAACACCTAAACGCACCGAGGTCGTGTGGCTCGACGGAACGCTCTACGTAGATCGGCTGCCGAACGCGAAGCTAGCGCGCATGGTGCCGGACAGACTCGGGAAGATCTTTGGTAGGCCTGACATCACCGCGGCGCTCAACTACTGCTTTGCGAGAACCCCGGAGGAAGTAGCAGAGTATCTCGAAGAGAACTTCAAGCTGGCGCCGTGTGAAGCATTCGCGTTGTCCGACGTTGAAGGCGCCCGATCAGCACACATACCTGCCACAGCGGATATCGACACGACATCGTGGCTTTTGTCCGCGGGCGCGCCAATCAATCACGCAGCGGGCAGGGCGAGTGACGACGATGAGGTCTTTGCGGTTTTGCCGGCGAACGACGTCCCGTTCTCCTGGGAGATCGAAGGGGACTCCATTGGTCTCGAGAGCGAGGATTTCCAACGACAGAAAGAGCATACCCATCCGACAATCAAGCCGAGCATGATTGATCGCTTCGCTCACGGCCAAGGCTTCCGAAAGGATGGAGCGGATCATTTCGTTCACGCTGACGGCAGTTGGATCACGAAGTCAAACGGCGACCGTTTCGCCTGGGAGCGCGGGACTGCCGGCGGTGAAGTCATTCGCCGCTACTGGATAAAGGATCATTGCTTGGAGCGCGAGCCGCTCCAGCTCGACTCGGATGTGTGGGCATTGATCGACAGTTTTCCGGAGACCTATGCGCTCGTGCTTTCAAATCCCCAAGGCGGCCCGGTCGAGGTACTAGGCGTTCGTATTCGCGCCATGCGCGATCGCGGCGAGCTTACTCTTTATCCAGCAACCTATCGATTGGTTTTTGACCATGGCCGAGAACAGCAGGAATAGTCCGGAGACTAAGCTTATCGGTGTCACACTGTGACCAAGGCTGATCGTCATGATCCGGGAGCGCATGAAAGTGCCATATTGACCGCGACCATGGTCGCAGAGTCTGCAGGAGACACTTGTACTCCCCGGCCGCCCAGTCAATTTAGATCAGTTTGGCGCCAAAATATTGGAGGGGTGCGAAGGCACTCCGTGACCAAACTCTATCAACTTAGCTCCATCGACAGCCTGAACGACGCGCTTGCCGAGTATCAACAAGCCCAGATCGGCCATGTCAAGGCGCACAAGTTCCGCTTACTATGATCCCGAAAAAGAAACTCATTGAAGTCGCACTGCCGCTGGAGGCGATTAACCAGGCCAGCGCGCGCGAGAAGTCCATTCGCCACGGGCACCCGAGTACGCTCCATCTGTGGTGGGCGCGGCGGCCTCTGGCGGCTGCGCGGGCGGTGATCTTTGCGCAGATGGTCGACGACCCCTCGGCGCATCCGGACATCTTCAAAACTGAAAAAGCGCAAGAGAAGGAGCGGCAGCGGTTGTTCCGCATCATCGAGGAACTGGTGAAGTGGGAGAACACCTCGAACGAGAAGGTGTTGCAGCAGGCGCGTGACGAAATCTGGCAGAGCTGGCGTTACACCTGCGCCGAGAACGCCGATCATCCGCGCGCGAAAGAACTATTCGACCGCCACGTGCTGCCCGCATTTCATGACCCTTTCGCCGGCGGCGGAGCGCTACCGCTGGAAGCGCAGCGGCTAGGGCTGGAGAGCTATGCGTCCGATCTCAACCCGGTGCCGGTGCTGATCAACAAGGCGATGATCGAGATTCCACCGAAGTTTGCCGGCAAGCCGCCGGTGAATCCCGATGCGCAGCAACAAAAAGCGCAAATGGACCAAAGTTGGAAGGGCGCGCAGGGGCTGGCCGCCGACGTGCGGTACTACGGCCAATGGATGCGCAACGAAGCCGAGAAGCGCATCGGTCATCTCTACCCCAAAGTTGAGGTCACGGCGGCAATGGCGCAGGAACGGCCGGACCTGAAGAATTATGTAGGCCAGAAGCTTACCGTCATCGCCTGGCTGTGGTCGCGCACCGTGAAAAGCCCCAACCCGGCCTTTGCCAGCGTGGAGGTGCCGCTGGCCTCCACCTTCATGCTCGCGACCAAGCCGGGCAAGGAAGCCTATGTCGAACCTGTGATCGAGGACGGTGGTTACCGCTTCACGGTGAAGGTGGGCAAGCCGAAGGATGCGGAAGCGGCGAAGAACGGCACCAAGCTGGCGCGGGGGGCGAACTTCAAGTGCTTGATGTCGGGCACGCCAATGGACAGCGCCTATGTCAAGGACGAGGGTAGGGCTGGACGCTTGGGCGCGCGGCTCATGGCCATCGTCACTGAGGGGGAGCGCGGGCGGGTCTACTTGTCGCCTACTTCATTGATCGAGACTGCAGCCCAGATGGTAGAACCGACTTGGATGCCTGAAGGATCGTTTGTCGAAGACGCCCGGGCGTTCACTCCATGCATTTACGGGATAAAAGAGTGGCGACATCTCTTTACCCAGCGCCAGCTCGTGGCGCTGACGACCTTCTCGGATCTTGTGCAGGAAATGCGCAATGCGGTCAAATCGGCTGCATTGGTGGCGGCAGGGCGCCCTGATGACGGGAGAAGGTTAGTCGAAGACGACGCAGAGGCCACGGCTTACGCTGATGCGCTGGCCATATTTCTCTCGTTTGTGCTGAGCAGATCAGTGGACCGAGGCTCGACGATTTGCACTTGGGACAACAGCCCCAAGATGGAGGCGCTTCGGAATACCTTTGCCCGGCAGGCTCTTCCGATGACGTGGGATTTTGCGGAAGGGAATCCGTTCTCCGAGTCGAGCGGCAATTGGATGAACAATGTCGAATGGGTTGCGAAGGCCGTCGATTATTTTCCGGCGCGCGCGGGCGGCGGAGCGGCGCAGCAGGATGCGTCCACTCAAACGACCAGCGAGGGAAAGGTTGTTTCTACCGACCCACCCTACTACGACAATGTTCCCTACGCGGACTTGTCGGATTTCTTCTACGTCTGGTTGCGCCGTTCGCTGAGGCCGTTTTTTCCCGATCTCTTCGCCACGGTGGCTGTGCCCAAGGCCGAAGAACTGGTCGCCACAGCCTATCGACACGGCGGCAAAGCCGGCGCCGAAGCATTCTTCCTCGACGGCATGACGCATGCAATGCACCGTCTCGCTGAGCAGGCGCATCCAGCTTTCCCGGTCACTATCTACTACGCCTTCAAACAAGCCGAAACCAATGACGATGACGGCACGACGAATACCGGCTGGGACACCTTCCTCGCCGCTGTGATCGAGGCGGGATTTTCCATCAGCGGAACCTGGCCGATGCGGACTGAATTGGCCAACCGCATGCGAGGGGCAGAGTCCAACGCCCTCGCTTCCAGCATCATCCTCGTTTGCCGCCAGCGCGCTGCGAACGCGCCAACAGCCACTCGCCGCGAGTTCGTCGCGGCACTCAAGGCCGACTTGCCGCAGGCGCTGGCCCACCTGCAAGCCGGCAACATCGCCCCGGTCGACCTCGCCCAAGCGGCCATCGGCCCAGGCATGGGGGTCTATACCCGTTACGCCAAGGTACTTGATGCCGAAGGCAAGCCGCTCTCGGTGCGCGCCGCGCTGGCGCTCATTAACCAGACCCTCGACGAAGCACTGGCCGAGCAGGAAGGCGACTTTGACGCCGACACCCGTTGGGCACTCACATGGTTCGAGCAGACCGGCTTTGCTGAAGGTGATTACGGTGTAGCCGAACAGCTCTCCAAGTCGAAGAACACTGCTGTGGCCGGCTTGGTCGACGGGGGCATTCTTATTTCCAAGGCTGGCAAGGTGCGCTTGCTGAAACCCGCTGAAATGCCCACCAACTGGAACCCAGAGACCGATAGACGGCTCACTGTCTGGGAGATAGTGCACCACCTGATTCGCATGCTCGAGGCCGGTGGCGAACGTGCAGCGGCAGCGGCGGTGACCAAACTCGGCGTGAAGGCCGAAACCGCGCGCGAACTCTGCTACCGCCTTTACACCCTGTGTGAGCGCAAAAGGCGTGCAACCGAAGCCATGGCGTACAACGGCCTGGTGCAGAGTTGGCCGGAGATCACCCGGCTGGCCAGCGAAACGCCTCGTGCTGCTGCGCCAGGTACCGAAGATTTGTTTGATCAGGAATAAGCACCATGGCCATTACCAATCACGAACGTGTCGGCAAGGCACTGGAGCTTCTAAAGGCCGGTCTGGGGCCGTTTGTCGAGCGCGAATTCAAAGCAAAGTACGGGAACAACTGGGCGTTCGAAGTGAAGGACGTATTGTCGGACACCCGCCTCGGCGTCGGCAAAAATGAATCGCTCAATGACGTCGCTGTTTTGCTGGTGATCATGGACCGCAAATGGGGTGATGTATTTCGCCAGATTCTCGGCAAGACAGAGCGCAGTTTAGTGAACGAGATTCAGGCTGTACGCAACAGTTGGGCGCATCAGGAACCCTTCTCCAGCGATGATGCCTACCGGGCTCTCGATTCGGCTGGGCGCCTGCTTTCTTCCATTTCGGCAACTGAGGCGGACGACGTCGAGAAGATGAAGATGGAACTGCTGCGGGTGCGCTTTGACGAGCAGGCGCGCAGCGACAAGCGCAAGTCGGCTGGCATCGCCATCGAAAGCGGCGTGACGGGCAGCCTCAAACCCTGGCGTGAAGTGGTGATGCCGCACGAAGATGTAGCTAGCGGCCGGTACCAGCAGGCCGAATTCGCTGCCGACCTCTGGCAGGTGCATCTGGGCGAAGGCACGCCCGAATATCGAGATCCGGTGGAATTCTTCCGCCGCACGTACCTAACTGAGAGCCTGAAGGAGATGCTGACAGGTGCCGTTCGGCGTCTCACGGCGGGCGGTGGCGACCCGGTGGTGCAGTTGCAGACGAACTTTGGCGGCGGCAAGACACACTCGATGCTGGCGCTCTATCACTTGTTTTCTGGGATTGCACCGACCGAACTTGCCGGCATCGATGCGGTGATGGCAGCGGCTGGAGTCAGCAAGATTCCTTCGGCCCGCCGTGTGGTGCTGGTGGGCAACAAAATTTCTCCGGGTAATCCGTCCACCAAGCCGGACGGTACGGTGGTGCGCACGCTATGGGGCGAACTGGCTTGGCAACTGGGCGGAAAGAAAGCGTTCTCTCGTATCAAAGCTGATGATGAAAACGCCACCAGTCCCGGAGACGTACTGCGCGAACTGTTCAACGAGTATGGCCCTTGCCTGATTTTGGTCGACGAGTGGGTGGCTTACGCACGACAGCTGCACGACCAAAGTGACTTGCCAGCCGGCGGCTTTGAGACGCAATTTACCTTTGCACAGGTGCTGACCGAATCGGCCAAGCTGGCCAAGAACTGTCTGCTGGTGATCAGCCTGCCAGCCTCAGACACGTCCGGCTCTCCGCACACCCAACCTGATGACGTGGAAGTGGGCGGAACGCGCGGACGTGAGGCATTGGACAGGTTGCGTAATGTGGTGGGCCGTGTCGAGTCTTCATGGCGACCGGCGACCGCGGAGGAGGGTTTCGAGATCGTGCGCCGACGGCTGTTTCAGCCACTGTCAGACCCGGCACAGTTCAGGGACCGTGACGTGGTGGCGCGGGCTTTTGCTGAGTTCTATGGCACCCAACAGGCCGAGTTTCCGCCGGAATGCAGGGAATCAGAATACGAGCAGCGTATCAAGATGGCGTATCCGATTCATCCAGAGATCTTTGACCGGCTCTATACCGATTGGTCCACCCTAGTGAAGTTCCAGCGCACGCGCGGCGTGCTGCGCCTCATGGCAGCGGTGATTCACAGCCTTTGGGAAAAGGGCGACCGTAACCCGCTCATCCTGCCGGGCAACGTGGCGATAGATGACCCACGCGTGCAGTCCGAATTGACACGCTACCTGTCGGACAACTGGGTGCCAGTGATCGAGAAAGATGTTGATGGCCCCAGCTCTTTGCCGCTGCGGCTGGACAGCGAGTTGCCCAATCTGGGCAAGCTCTCGGCATGTCGCCGGGTGGCACGCGCCATTTATATGGGATCGGCACCGACCACGGCTGCTGCGCACAAGGGCATCGAAGATCGAAGGGTGAAGCTTGGCTGTGTGATGCCAGGAGAATCACCCGCCGTGTTTGGCGATGCCTTGCGGCGCATGGCCGGTGCGGCGACCTATCTGTATCAGGATGGACCACACTACTGGTACTCAACCCAGCCAACGGTAACAAAACTTGCGGAAGACCGAGCCGAGCAATTCAAACGAGACCCGGACAAAGTGGCGCATGAGTTGGAGCAGCGCCTGCGCAGGGACCTGGCGCGGACTGGCGACTTCAACCGCATCCACCCCATGCCGCAAACGGGGGCCGATGTGCCTGACGATCTCGATGCGCGTCTGGTAGTTTTCGGCGTGGGACACCCGTATAGCAAGGAGGGCGGCAGCGCCGCCGAGATTGCCGCCAAGGCGATTCTGGAAACGCGCGGGAACACTCCTCGCCTCTTCCGCAATACCTTAGTCTTTCTGGCTGCAGATAAGACCCGTTTGCAAGACCTGGACGAGGCGGCACGCAAGTACCTGGCATGGGCGTCGATCCTGGCCGAGAAGGAGCAGCTCAACCTGTCTCCATATCAGGTGACCCAGGCCGAGACCCAGAAGACCGCCGCCGACAGCGCTGTAACCGCAAGGTTTCCCGAGACGTACCAGTGGCTACTGGTTCCAGTGCAGAGCACACCGCAGGCCGCAATCACCTGGGAAGCGCTGCGGCTATCGGGACAGGATGCGCTGGCCGTACGCGCAAGCAAAAAGCTACGCACCGATGAGCTATTTCTGACCAGCTTCGCTCCAACGCGTTTGCGCATGGAGCTGGATCGCATTCCTCTCTGGCGTGGCAACCATGTGTCGGTGAAACAACTGGTGGAGGACTTTGCGCGCTATCTCTATTTGCCTCGGCTCAGCAATTCCATGGTGCTGCTGGACGCGATCCGAGACGGAGTGAGTCTGTTGACCTGGACGCAGGAAGGTTTTGGCTTTGCCGACAGTTTCGACGAGGGCGCCAGTCGTTATAAAGGCTTGCGCGGTGGACAAATGGTGACGCTTGCCGACGCTCATGCACCGGCGCTGGTGGTGAAACCGGATGTCGCGATCAAACAGCTTGATGCCGAGCGCACGGTTCCCCCGCCGTTTGCCGAACCGGGACAGCCACCGGGCGATGACCGAGGACCAGCACCCACTCCTCCACGTGAGCCCCCGCCGGCGCCAGCGAAAGCTAAGCGCTTCCACGCTACGGCAGTCCTCGATACGACCCGTGTTGGCCGTGACGCCAGCCGAATTGCGGAGGAAGTTATCTCGCACCTCGCCGGCCTAGTCGGGGCGACGGTGACGGTGACCATCGACGTCGCAGCCGAGATACCGGAGGGGGCTCCGAATCAGGTAGTCCGTACGGTGACCGAGAACATCCGGACGCTGAAGTTCACGCCGGGGAGCGGGTTCGAGGATGAATAGCGGAGCGTCGTCGGAGAATCCACATACATACCGTTCTTTGCTAGGCACCGGACGGTCGTTCAACGTGCCCCTTAACGTGTAGACGGGGTCGCAGGCGGTCGGTCAAGACCGTCGACGACCGAGCAGGCTAAGCGCGATCAAGGTAACAATCACACGAACGAAAGGCACGGGGAATGAAGGTCATCAAAAAGCTAATCCTCAAAAACTTCAAACGCTACAAGACGCTCGAGATTGAATTTGACGCTGATTTAAATATTCTGATCGGCGGGAACGAAGCCGGGAAAAGTTCGGTGTTGCAAGCACTCGATTTTGTGATGAGCACAAGCCGCAGTAAGGTAGAGAGCATTGGTTTGGAGTCTTTGTTCAATGCAGCTTGCATTGAAGAGTTCATGCGCGGCAAACGTCAGATCGAGAAACTTCCCACGATGTTCATAGAAGCCCACCTCGAAGGGTTCACCGACCTCGAGTTAAACGGGAAAAATCACGACAAACGCGACGTCGCTACTGACGGGATTCGGCTCATCTGTGAGCCTGTAGAGGAGTACACCGAGCATATCGGGGAGATCCTGAAGGATCCCAATTCCAGCTTTCCGTTCGAGTACTATGCCATTCGCTTTCTGACCTTCGGAGGGTATCCTGTCCATCCCTACAAGAAGCCACTCAAGCATCTGTTGATCGACAGTTCTCTGATCAACAATGAATACGCGACGCGCGAATACACGAGATCAATGTATCTGGCGAATGCCTCGGTGCTCGAGCGAAATCGTCACGGGTTGGAGTATCGGAACGCCAAAACGAAGTTTCGCGACGACGTGCTGATCGACGTGAACGGTAAGTTGCCAGACTACAAGTTCGGTGTCAGAAGCAGCCCAAGAGCGAGCATCGAAACGGACATCATGATTACCGAAGGCGATATTCCCATTGACAGTAAGGGGAAGGGGCGCCAGTGCTTCATCAAAATTGAATTCGCGTTGCGGGACCGAGAGCACACATTGGATGTTGTCCTCTTGGAGGAGCCTGAGAACCACCTTAGCTACGTCCATACACGGAAGCTCATCGATCGGATCAGCCATGCGACAAAGAAGCAAATCTTCGTCGCTACGCATAGCAGCATGATCTGCACGCGCTTGAACCTGCGTAAGGCAATCATTCTCAGCGAGACTGATCCGGGAAGTCCCACGTCGTTGAAGGGGCTGCCTACGGACACCGCGTCGTTTTTCATGAAGGCCCCGGACAATAACGTGCTTGAGCTCGCCCTGTGCAAGAAGGCAATTCTTGTCGAGGGAGACGCAGAATTCATCCTGATGGAGACTCTGTACAAGAAGCACGCGGACGGAGGCTCACTAGACAAGGACGGTGTGCACGTCATCTCGGTTGATGGTACCAGCTTCAAACGCTATTTCGATCTCGCCAAGATTCTGAAGATCAGGGTGGCGGCGATCCGTGACAACGACGGGGCATATCAGAAGACCTGCGTTGACAACTACGCCAACTACAACGAGCCCACGATCAAAATATTTTCCGACCCGGACGATACGCGATCCACCTTCGAAATTTGCATGTGCGAGGACAACACAGTCGCTTGCGAAGACCTGTTTGCCGCGGGAAGGAAGAAGCTCACCGTTCAGCAATACATGCTAGACAATAAGGCAGAAGCGGCGTTCCAGCTTCTGGATAAGAAGGCAGATGTGCTGGTCGCGCCGGCCTACATTCAGGAGGCGGTGGCGTGGATAAAACAGTGATCTTCGCCGTCGCCGGCTCGGGAAAAACATACAGGATTGTCGAGCGATTGGATAAGGTCCGACGCGTCTTGATTGTTACCTACACTGAAGCAAACCGGGACAATCTGCGGACCCGAATCATCCAAAAGTTCGGACATTTTCCAGCGAACATCGTCCTTTACACATACTTCACATTTTTGCATTCGTTCTGCTATCGACCGTTCTTGCTGAGCGAGAAGCGAACGAAAGGGATGACGTATGAGCGGCCTTTAGAAAAGGGGCCGAAATTTGGGCTTGGCGATGACCGCCGCTATATGACAAAGGGGCGCTGGCTATACCATCATCGACTCGCAAAATATGTGGAGCAAACTGACACGGTCAACGATGTGATAGCGCGAATCGAGAAATACTTCGATGCCTTCTTCGTCGACGAGGTCCAGGACTTTGCTGGACATGATTTCAATCTGCTGATGTCACTTTGCCGGAGCGAGGTCGAGTGCATGTTTGTGGGTGACTTTTTTCAGCATACATACGATACGAGCCGCGATGGCGCGGTGAACATCAACCTTCACGCCGACTATGAGAAGTACAAAGCGCGCTTCAAAGCGGCAAAGATGGACTTGGATCTCGTATCGCTGATAAAAAGTCGGAGATGTAGCAAGTCAGTCTGTGATTTCATTACTGAGCAGATTGGAATTCAGATCAAGTCTCACTCGGATGCGCTCACTGAAGTCAGATTGGTCGAGGATCATGTGGTTGTGCAGGAAATCTATCAATCGCCCGAAATCGTAAAGCTCTTTCTACAGGAGCATTACAAATATGGCTGCTACTCGCAGAACTGGGGGGCTTCGAAAGGTCTCGATCACTACCAGGACGTATGTGTGGTGCTGCACCCTGCCGCACTCGATGCCTGGAAGGCTGGAGCGTTGGCAACCCTCAACCCAGAGACTCGCAACAAACTCTATGTCGCATGCTCACGAGCACGCGGCAATTTGACCTTCGTTCCCGATGCATTCTTGAAGCAACACAAACGTAAGCGAGCTAAGTAGTCGGCGCACTAATCGCGATAAACAGCTTGCTCATAGAGGTGCGAGTACCCGCCGTCGGAGATACTGTTGCAGATTGCCTATTTTGCTATTCGAGTGGCCGGTCCAGGGTGCGGAGGCGACACACGAATGTCCAAACGTGGGCCGCGACGAATGACTCTTCCTGGCCGGGCTGGGACCTTACTGCCGGCCTCCGCTACCGCCGGACCGCCCTTCGCCAGTGACACAATTATTTCGCGTCTGGAAACCCTTGCCCAGTAAGGCTGGGCCGGAACGTGGTCGCCGTTTGGTCGCGAGTTGACACATATATTCTCGCAACGTTGGCAGTTTTAATACGCTCTACGGAGGCTGAGACTCATCTGAAATATAGAGGCCATACTTTGGTAGTCGATCTTGCGACTGTGAACGAGCTGGTGGCGACGGGTCTTGAGAAGGTACTAGCCTACAGTCCCGCTGTATATCTGGCCGCCTCGTCATCAGGCGTTCTCGACAACCTTATTTCGGAGGAAGAAGGCAACAAGAGCACAGCGAATATGGCGGAGCAAGACGGCCGTATTGTTCTGACTGAACTCGACGATGCCTATCACGAGAGGCGACGCGCGTATCTCCATCGCCTGCGCGAGTGCGTCGACAAATACTGCCAAGTTGTTCCCGTCTACGGAGTGGAGGACCCGCCCCTCGATCTTCTTAAATTCCGCGAATTGATCGACGAAGAATCATACGATGCACTCCTTCTTACCCTGGAGAAGAATGCTGTCTTCCTTACGTTGGACGGCCGTCTTCGGGAGCTCGCGAATGCCGTCGGCGGCATCAAAGGCGTTTGGCCGCAGGTATTCGTCGCTGCTGCAGGTAACGCGGGCCTGTGCTCAACGGGCGAGTATGCGCAGCTCGTATTTACGAGCCTTATCAAGCGTCGTTCGCACGTTGCAATCAATGCGATGGATTTCGTTTGGCTTCTATCACAGCCGATGGACTTCCAACATTTTGCGATGCGTGCGTTACTGAAACATATGGCTAACCCCGCTGTCGATTGGAGAAGCGCTGTGTTGTTCGTCGGCGAGTCGCTCAATCGTACTGCGGTGGCCGGCGCAACGCTCTCTGCGTTACGTCGAATTATCGAAACCTTCGTGCCTGTTCTCTTTGCCCGCAGGGACGCAAACGCTAACCTCGTTCACGTTTCACTGGAGCTGGGCGTTGCCCAGATTGTGAAAACGGGCTTTCAGCCGGAGCAAGCACATCCCATGGAGGCACCAAAGATTGCCGAAGACCAAGCTCTTTGGCGGCGCTTTCTCTCAGCATCGATATTCAAAGCTCGCCGTCTGGCGACGGAGCAAACAGTGGATGAGCTTGCTTCGCGTTCGCTCAACGTTGCTCCCGTGTACTGTTGCGTCGGACCTATGTATCGAATCAATGAGGCAGCTAAGTCAGGCCAATTGAAGCAAATCTGACGGTGCTGTTTTTAGTCCGTTGATGTTGGGAGTGGACAAGATTTTAGCCGTACCCCCAGGGGGGCAGTTTCCAGTGGAAATCAAAAGTTAGAAGCAGTCTTTTGCAATCGCGGCGAGTGGGCGCTCGTTCGTCTCGTGGAGCGAAAAGGGAGAGTCGCCGAATGAGCGAATTTCGGAGCCGTCCTTTCCTAGTAGCAAAAAAGTGTTGCTATCTCCCTCGATCACGTAGTAGCTCAAAGTAGTAGATCCGTTTTCGGGCGAGGGCAACCGGACGGCTCTATAGCGAGACAATTGTTGCTTGCCTTGGCAGGCATAAATTCGCAGTTCTTCCCGAGTATCCTGCGTCATCACATACTGCATCGGTATCGTACCTGTAACCGCAACGTAGATCGAAACGAATTGTCGGGCTCCATTTGCCCGAGCAGTCTTGAAAAGGATCTGCTCGACCAGAAAATAAGATCCGAGCACGGAGACTGATGTCAGAAGAATTGAGGCTAGCACCCTATTGATCGCAGTATTCTTAAATATCGCAGGCGATTTCGATAGCCGGCGCTCGTTGCGGAGTCTTATCGAACCCCGCTTTCCCAAGATGTTCCATCGCGCACGCGCTTGGGCCCGCGTTTCAATTATGTCCTGCTGCTTCCGAGCCGCCTGTGCGAAGCGATTTCGAAGTCCTATGTCGTCGCAATATTCAAATCGTCTTTTCTTAGCGCGAAGTCCGCCGAATTTTTTTGTCCACGCATTACCTGCGACTACGATCAGCCATAAGTATGAGCCCGAGACACTTGCGATAATCAAAAGCAGTCGCCAAAGATCACTTTGATTAATGCCGGCCAAAATTGTCTCATACACATCTGCTTTGAAGATGAACATCGGTACAGCGGCAACCTCATTCCAACCCTCATTTACAGACCGGCCGACGCCATAGCACAAGCCCGTAATCAATGGAATTGATAGTGCAATGCATTCAAGTGCATGACTGGAGAGCCAAACTCTAAGGCTAGTTGATTGTGGGCGTTTGTGGAGCGCCTTAGCAAATTTCAATCTTGCGTTTTTTTTCATTCTTTGATTTTCCTTAACGTCTGCCTGCGGATCGGCAGCGTAGTGGAGCAAGGTCCAGTTGTTACTGACGCCCGCTCTAGCGTGTTGACTACACGCCGGTGAGCGGTTTGGCTCGGCCCACGGCGCCTTGGATGCAAGATTCCTCCCGAAAGGGGCAGGTCATTCACTTGTCCCAGGGTTGAGCCGCGAACGCAATTTCATTGAGATGGTATTTGCAAGGGAGCAGCGATGCCGCCCGCTGATGCTGGCATGAATAGGAAAGCCCAGTCGCGATACGTCTCTTTATTTTCAAAGCTTTGATAGATTTCCGGGAAGTTAGCCCGCTTGATCGGCTTGGCGTTGGAAGAGCTGCGCACACCCAGTATTCCCCCTTCCGGCGCCGTGATCAGGTCCCACGGCGTATCCGGCGCGGCGGGGTCGGCGTACAGCGTGCGAAGGTATCTTTTTATCCCCGGGTACCGCGGGTCCCGCAACAGGTCCGAAAGTGAATTGGGATAGCGCGGCTGGCCGGGTGGCGTCGCTAGATAGTACCCTTGCAGTGCTTGACGATAGAGATCACCCCGGTAGAGAAGTTCCTGGTCGACCCACCGCCGATGTTGGGCCGCGCCAAGAATAAGTTGCGCCGACACTGTGATCGCAAGTATGGCAATCAAGATCAAGGTGCCGACGTATGTAAAGCCAGCTTGTCGAGATGGGCGGGGTCTGCGTGAAAAGGCCATTTCACCACTCTCCGTAGCTAGTGCCATCTGCAGCCGTGCCGGGAGCGGTGCTTTTCAGGTCATAGATAAGGCCTTTATCGGGGTCCTGTGGCGCGATCAGCGACCAGTTCGACGAGCGTGCAACTGGGTCGACCGGCAACGTCCTCAAGTATCGTTTGTCGACTAGTTCCTGAAGGGTGTCGGGGTAGCGCCCCGTATCGCCATAGAATTTGTCGATGGTGTCTCGAGTCGTCTTGAGATTTTCCCGCAAGACGGCGTCGCGGGATCGGTCGATGGTATGAAAATAGTTCGGGACCGACAAAGTCAGCAGGACCGCGATGATCGCGAGCACCACCAACAGTTCAATGAGCGTAAAGCCCTTACTGCGTTGTTGACGCCACGCATGGCACACTCGACGGGGCTTGGTCATGACCTCACCACTTCGCATAGGGGATGCCATTAAGCCCCTTCCTGGTCGATCGAGAAGCGACGTCATAGACATCGTCACCAGATTGAGGATCGGACGCCTCGCTTGCGTATGAACGTGTTATCCACGTCTGATCGTTGGCCAGCGCACCCTCATTGTTCATCGGGTCGCGTGGAATCCGACGCAGAAAAAAGATTTTCGCTTTGTTCGGGTCATGCGCATCTTCGACGCCGTCCACAAGCACCTGCAGGTTCGCGGGATAACCTGTACCTTGGGCCGGTCTAACGAACCGGCCATCATCCCCGGCGAGCTTATAAGCGTCGATCGCGGCTCTAATCTCCTTAAGCGCGTCGTTTAACTGCGTCTCCTTATGACGTTGAATCTCGCGTTGAACGACGGGGAGAACGGCGCTTGCCAGCACCGCCAGAATACCGAGCGTTATAACGAGCTCGATGAGTGTAAAGCCCCTCGCGCGCTGCACCGCGGGCGAAGGACGGCGTTGCACCCGAGAAGAAGAAAGGCTGCGCATGGTCGTCATGGGCTGATGAGCACCGATTGGGGCGCGGGCAACTGAAGATTGACCGCGGTGCCGTCGGGCGTCGCACCAGCCGCACTGATAACCCGGATTTGCGCAGAGGCCGACGCGGAAAGGGCCTTGAATGTGAGCGATAGGGCGGTTGCTGTAGCGGTTGCGCCCGTCGCCGCCTTCAGGTCGCTGTTCCGCGCGTCGGTCACATAAATTTGACCCACACTGCGGTCAACCCGTTGCGTGAATAACGTCGCAACCCCGCCTTGTGACAGGAACGGCCCTTCCTTGACATCCAGCACCTCGACTTGCTTCGGATCGTATCCAATCACCATCGGCAGACTAGCGAGCGGCTGCGTGGGCTTCATATCGAGGTCCACCCGAAACGTGTCGCCTGTCTTAACCTGAAGGGGACCGCGCCATTGCAAGCCGTCTGTCTGGTTGGGGTTAGTATCGGGCGCCGCGTTTACTTTTGGCGATCCGTTCCCAGGTGCGCTTGGGTGATCGTCATCGCTTGAATTGTTCGAGTGGATGCTCATGTCACGAAGACTCGATTCAGTCCCGGATTGGAATTCCATCGTTTGCAGCTGCATGCGCGGCTTGTTGCGAATCAGGCGCGGCGTGATCGACAGGACAATTTCGTCATTCTTCTTTTCATTTTGATCGGTGCCGAACAGGCGTCCCAACACCGGGATGTTCCCGAGACCAGGAATATGATTCGAGGTGCGTGTGCGCTCGTCGTCGATCAGCCCGGCCAGAATTTGGTTTTCACCATCGCGCAGACGAAGGACGGTGGACGCGCTGCGCGTGCCGATCGTGTAGGCGAGGGATCCCGAGGTCGTGGTTACCTGATTTGCGATGGTGCTGACCTCGAGCGATATCTTGATCGCAATTTCGTCGTTTATCGATATCGTTGGTGTCACTTCGAGCTTGAGACCCACGTCAAGATACTGAATGTTTTCAGCCACGAACCCAGTGGTCGTCGACGTCGAGGTGATATTGGGGACCTTATCGCCAATTAGGATTTTTGCCGTTTCTTTATTGCGCGCTCGAATTCGGGGATTGGCCAACAAATTTGCATCGTTGCCGGTTCCCTTTGCGTTGATGACCAGCGGCGAGATCGTAGCGCCAGTCGTCGCCTGCCGGGCGTGCAACACGTCGGCAAGAGTAAGCGCTGTGCCTGCGGGGAGCGGGACGAGCGACAACTGATCGGGGAAGGTGATCCCTAGATTCGTCAGTCGGTCACGATTGACTTCAAGTACCTCGACCTCGAGCATGACTTCCGGCTCGGGTAGGTCGTGCAGGGCCACGATCCGTTCGGCGAGGCTGATCGCCTCTGGCGTATCGCGCATGAGGACCATGTTCTGTTTTTTGTCGACCACGATGTCGCGCGTTTTCAAAAGCGTTTTGAGGCTCGCGGCGACATCCTCCGCTTCCGCATTGGCCAGAAAGAACGACCTTACCGTGAGCGGCTGATAATCCTTTTGCTTCGCGGTCGTGTCAGGATAAATAAGCACGGTGCTTTTGTCGAGCACGCGCTGAGCGAGCTGACCGGTCAACAAGACCGTGTTGATTGCATCCTTGATCGATGTCTTTCGCAAATAGACGGTGACCTTCTGGTCAAGGTGCACGTCCTTGTCGAAGACAAAATTCAGGCCCGACGTTTTCGACAAAACTTCAAACACCTGCTTGATGCTGGCTTCGCTGAAGTCGATCGAGATCGTGCGCCGATAAGCCTCGGCAAGCTCCGGGCTGTTGGTTGGGCTTTGCGTGCGTGTCTCGATGAGGCCAAGTAGCTCGCGGGCGCGGGCGTGATCGGGCTCTTCAGCGAGGATCATGCGCAGTTGCTGTCGGGCGCCTTCGTCGTCTTTCGCGGCAAGCGCGTTTTCCGCAGCATGTAACAGTTGGCCATCGACCGGCGCGCGCTGCACGCGACGCAGACCATCAAGCGCACGCCGATTTCCCGGGTCGGTCGCCAGAATACGTTGATAGATCAGTGTCGCCTGCGCAAAGTTAGATTTGAGGAGCGCATCGTTCGCATCGTTGAGAAACTGGGTAATTGCCTGCTCGCGGTACGTCTCGTATGCCATGCGGATCTGCGCGTTGTTCGGGTCGAGTTGGCGCGCCTGGGCAAACTTCGCAAGGCTCTCTTCGGTACGGCCTTGCGCACGTAGCGTTTGAGCGTCCTGGAACGCAGGGTTTGCCGTTGTGCAGGCGTTCAACAGGATCAAAGTAACAATGCAGGCGATTCTGAGTTTCATCGGTTTCAGTCAATTTGCAGCGTCTGCACCAGGTGTAGAGGCCTATTGCTAATGGTAATGGTGGGCAGTGCGATGCTGTCGATCTTGTAATCGTTGAGGATCGTGTCACCGGCGGAAACGACGAATGTCTCGCCGTCCTTCGATAGGAAGACTTTCCAACCCGTTGGCGTTGTCATTTTGCCGACGTAAGTGAACGGGCCGGCGGGCTTCTCCGCAAGCGCAGGGGGAAGGGGTGGAACGAGCGACACCGGTGGCGCCCAAGATGTCGGCCGGAACATGTCGTCTTCTTCTGCAAGACTGGTTGCCGAAGCCCCTTGATCAATGAGGCGTGATCTCAATGGTTTCACGCTCGGCTTGGCTATGTCGGTTGAACGATGCTCACCCGAAATCGCTGCACTTTTGCGTACGGGTTGCACCGTCGCACTCTCGGTATTGTCGGAACGCGTCGCGGTCCAGATAACCGACACCAGGGTCAGGCCGGACAGCACGAGCAGCAGTGTGCGACGCTTATTCATCGAAGCCCCTCAGGCAACGGCGGAAGATCCAGGGTCACGTTGGTAACATTGGCCATCGCAAGCGCCGCTGCTTGCGTGCTTGGCGCTGATTGTGCTGTCACGACCCGGTCGGCTGGCTTGTCGTTCACATAGAGCGTCAGGTGCAGCTTCGCCTCGACGACAGAAGAAGCTACGTTATTGCGCTTAAATTCAATATCGTCGAGCGACAGGTTGGGAATATCGGACAGCGCCTGCCGGATAAACCTGTGGATTGCCGAATAGGTCCCCTCGACCGGGCAGACAATCGTGTACTGGCCAAAGCCGCCGTCTTTGATCCACTGCGTTTCGTAGGATGCCTTCTTGACGATTAGACCGTTCTTCGAGCTTTGGTCAAACAGCGTCGCTAATCGCGGCTCGATCAAACCTGTGTTGCTTAACACCGCGTAAAACGCGAGCCCATTACGGTCGACAGGGTCCAAATCGACGCGCGCGCGGCGCACGGTGGATGCCTGATTCCGGTACACAACGAGTTCGGCTCGGGCCGAGGCGACGGACGACTCACCGGCCAGATAGACAAGTAAAGATCCGAGTGAACAGACCAAGAGCGCAAAAGCGCCTCCGATAACGGGCCAGCCGATGCGTAGAACGGTTATTTTTGCGTGGAGGGTCAGATTTCGCCACATATCGTCTCGCCCGTTTTTTTTCCTGCTCATAGCTCAGCTCGTCCACTTCGCACGAAACTCGAATCGCATCGGTTTCGCGGGGTCGCGATCAACCACTTCATGCGCGGTGAGATAGGCGTTGGCAAAAGGTGCCTGCAAACGAAGACGGTTGACGAAGTCGAGCATATTGCCGACATTGGCCGCCTCGGCGACCCCGGTGATCTCATTGCTGGCCGCATTCGGACGCAGAGAGAGAATTGCGACGTCGCCTTTGGAGGCGAGCGCGACGCCGTGCAGCAGTTCATCCCAGGGCAAATTCAGCGATGCGACCGCGCGATTGATCGCGTCGATCTGGCGCGACGTAGGTGCTTGCGCTGTCGGCGGTCGCCGGCTGGTTAAATGCGCTTGTTGGGCAATTCTCGTATGTTGCGCATCCACTTGTGCGATCGTTGCTTGTGTGACGGCGAACTCTTTCGCGCCCCAGACGAGCGGGAGGGCGCAGAGGAGGGCGAGGGCGACACCGATGGCGGGCAATTTAGCGCGTGGATGTTCGGTCTGCAGGAAATCAAAGCGGCTGAGGCGCCCGAGCGTCGCCCGGGAGGGGTCTCTTCTTAATGCGAGCCGCTTTCCTGCAAGCTTCCCACCATCTTTCACTTTCAGGGCCGCCAGCGAGATCGCTCGCGCTTCGTCGACCAGATAGGGCGTGGAACCCACCGTTGCGTGGCTTGCCATGTTCAACCGAGCGAGCACGGATTCGGTGAGGAACGATCGTGGGTCCACGTGATCCGGGAGAAATTCCTGATGCACGACGGGGTGGTGTCGATCGAGCAGCACCGCGGTAGCGCTAGAGGCGCTATAAGACACCAACCATTGGCTCTCTTTAGACGCGAGAGGAGCGATCCACCTGGCTGCCCACGTCAGAGCAGGGGAGACCGATGCGAGTTTGCATCCTCCTTCTTTTGACAAATGTAACAACGCGTCCATCAACTCGCGCTTGATGGCAAATACGGGCAGCCGGCTGTTCGGCGAGAAATTGGGCACCACAAGCCACGCGCTGTCATGCTCGTTGTAAAGACGACTAAAACGTGCGCGGGCAAGCGTGATAATGTCGGATAATCGTTTGACACTTTTGGGAACATCCACGGTGAATGCACGTAAATGGGGGCTGTCTAGTACTACGTCGAGCGCGGCGCCTCTCGACGAAACAGGTTCAACGAGCCGGCGAGCAATGGCGAGGATGTCAGCAGTGTCCATGCGCCAGTCGCAAGGAAGCTCTGTAAATGCGTTTTTGCGCGTCATGAACGATGAGTTGCGCTCGAGCACCATGCGCTCGGCACCGATCCTCAACGTGTATCGCTTAGTCTGCCATCGTGACACGCTTGACCTCGCTTAACGTGGTGTGCCCAGCGCACGCCAGTGCTACGGCGGCTTCGCGCAAGCTGCGCGTGCCCGACGCCCGGGCGAGCGTCTTGATGGCAGTCAGGGAGGCTTTGTTCAGGATCAATTCGCGCAATGCGTCGGTCATAACAAGCACTTCGGCGATCGAGCGCCGCCCTTTAAAACCAGTCTGCCGGCATTGCGCGCATCCCTTGCCATGCTTGAGCGTGGCGCCCGACAGATCGACAGGAGCCCAGGTCCTTTGGTCGGCTTCGCTCGGCTCGTAAGATTGCGCGCAATGCACACAGATCAACCGGATCAGCCGTTGAGCGCTGATCCCGTTAAGCGCCGATAAAAAGGCGTAGATATCCACGCCCATGTGCGTAAAGCGGCTGAACACATCGAAACTACTGTTCGCGTGGACGGTGGTGAGCACCAGATGCCCTGTAAGAGCTGACTGAATGGCGATCTCAGCGGTTTCACGGTCCCGAATTTCTCCGACCATGATCTTGTCGGGGTCGTGTCGCAAGATGGAGCGCAGCCCGCGTGCGAACGTCAGCCCCTTTTTATCGTTCACCGGGATCTGCAACACGCCGTTCAACTGATATTCGATCGGATCCTCAATGGTGATGATCTTGTCCCGGCCGTCATTGATTTCGCTGAGCGCCGCATAAAGCGTTGTGGTTTTGCCGGACCCGGTGGGACCGGTCACCAACAACATTCCGTAGGGGGCAACGGCAAGTTGGCGCAATGCATTGATATCCGCGGGATCGAATCCCAATGAGCTCATTGACAGCGATCCTGAACTGTCGAGCATGGATTTCTTGTCGAGCACGCGAATGACGGCATCCTCACCGTGGTGGCTTGGCATAATCGACACGCGCAGGTCGATTTGCCGGCCGCCGGAAGTAATGCGAAAGCTTCCGTCCTGCGGGACGCGCCGCTCGGCGATGTCGAGCTCCGCCAGCACCTTTAATCGCGAGACGACCTGTTCCGCCAAGCGTGAGCCGCTGATCGTTTTCGCTGGGTCGAGCACACCGTCAATGCGAAATTTGATCGCGAGCCCAGCGGCGATGCACTCCAGGTGAATATCCGATGCACCGAATTTCAGGGCGTCGTATAGGGTCGAGGTCAAAATGCGCACAGCCGCGCTATTGGCGTCATTCACTGCGGCGAGGCTGATTTCCTCGATGCCCGATTCAGTGAGTGCAGACACCTCTTGAACTTCCGCGACGACCGCATCGACCGCACGTGTGTCGGTATCAAACCGCGACAAGTAGGCAAGCACATTGTCTGGTGTAGCGAGCGCGACACTGATCGCGCATCGGTAAGTGGCTTCAACGAAGGGCCTGAGGTCTGCATCGAACGGGTCAGTGCAGACACAATAGAGTTGCCCGTCTTCAAAAAACAACAAAACCCGGCGCTCGATGCAGCTCGCTAGCGACAGCCGCGTGAAATCGGGCTCCACTTGTTCCAGATAGTCGGCGTTCAGAACCCGAAGCTTGAAGACCGCGCCGAGGCGGTCGACCAGTTGCGACGCGTCCAATTCCAGTGCGGCCTGTAGCGACTCGATGCTGGCATGTCCACTGATCCGGGCGCGTTGCACAGCGCTCAGAAAATTGTCCTGAGCGTGTCCAGCCGCAACAAGATCAGAATGTGCGGTCATTGCAGGCTCCCTGCGAGATCGAAGATCGGCATATAGAGCAAAACCACAATTCCACCGACGACCAGACCGATGATGGTCATCAGGATTGGCTCGAACGATCGCGTGAAGCTGTCGATAAAACGCGACACTTCGCCTTCGTAGAATTGCGCGGCGCTCGAGAGCATGTTGCCAAGTTGCCCTGAACGCTCGCCTGCGCGAAGCATGCGTAACGAAATAGCAGTCGTGAGCGAATTCGCCTGGAACGCGTCACTCATCACACCGCCTTGTTCAATGGTCTCGCGGGCAAGATCGAGTGTCGTCGCAACATCCGGCGCGTTGGCCGTGGCGACCGTGCGAATCGCTGCCACGACCGGGATACCGCCCTCAAGCAGCATGCCCAGCATGTTGTAAATTCTCGACAGACGGTACAGTCTTACGTGATGACCAACAAAGGGTGTCTTGGCAAGAAGCCTCCCGAAAAGAGCGCCCTTGCGTGCCCTATGGATTGCAACGATGAGCGCCATGACCACAATCAAAAGAACCGCGCCGATCGTCGGCTTGTTCGCCGAGACATACTCGCCGTATTGGAGCAAGATGCGCGAAGTCCAAGGGAGCGTCTGACCGGAGTCCTGATAAACGACGGCGAAGCTCGGCACTACGTAGCCGATCAGGAACGCCGTTACGAGTGTCCCGACCGAGGCGAGGATTGCAGGATAGATCGATGCGGAAATCAACTTGCCGCGGATCTGATCCACTTTGCGTTGGTAGTCGATGAATCGGGTGAGCGCGTGGGGCAAATTGCTCGTGCCTTCTGCTGCCCGAACAAGACCAATATACAAGTCGGTGAAGGTGGCCGGTTGCAGTGCCAGGGCGTCAGAGAGACGTTGCCCCTCTCGCACCGAAGCGTGAACAGCACGCAACACTAGCTGGCGTTGACCCTCGTCTTTTTCAGCGAGTCCCTCGAGGCATTCGGGTAGGCTCAGCCCGGCATTGAGCAACGCCAATAATTCCTGGCTGAAAAGGGTCAGCGAGATTTTGCTTTTGGTCCGCCACGGTTGTTTTGCGTTCCCAACCTTGAGCGCCCGGATGTCCAGTACGAGGTGACCGCTCGTTTCAAGACGCCGACGCGCGTCACCCATATCGGGTGCTTGCACCGATATAGTATGGACCTGCCCCGAAGGCGTGACGGCGCGAACGTCGAAGTGCATGGTCGGCTCAGTTAGGGGCCGACGACGTCGGCGTCTTCGCCCGTGCCGCCGGGCTGCCCGTCCTTGCCGTATGACGTGATGTCGTATTCACCCTTGGCACCGGGAATATGAAACACATAAGGGTGTCCCCATGGGTCCAGTGGAATATCTTTGCTCAGGTAGGGGCCGTTCCAGCTAGGGGCGGCGGAAGGACGAGTAATGAGCGCGGCGAGTCCATCTTCTTGAGTGGGAAGGGCGCCGACGTCTATGCGGTAGGCATCGAGTGCTTTGCTGAAGGCATCGATCTGACTTCGCGCAACCGTCGCCTTTGATTTGCCGACCTGGGCGAAATACTTCGGGCCGACGTACGACGCGAGCAACCCGATGATGACGATGACCACCAGCAGCTCTAGCAAGGTGAACCCACGTTGCCGAGCCGCTGTAGGTTCACGCTCGGCATTGAGCGTTGAATTGACGTGTTCTTTCATGTTGTCTGTGCTACCGAGCTGAAGTGGCTAATGCTTGCGAGGTTGTTGCGCGTGTCTTTGCCGTAGCAGGTTGGCTCAGTGCGGCGTCACGCAGTGGGAGCGTTGCTTCACGCCCTGTCAACGTGGTGAGAAAATCCAGCAGATCCATTCGCTCCACCGGCGTCAAAATGATCGGCCGGCCGCTCGCATCCGTTCGCTGGTAGGTTTCGAGATCAACAGCCTCTGCGAGCGTGTCGACGGAACCATCGTGCATATAGGGCCCTCCGATCGCTACGTTTCGCAGTGACGGCGTCTTGAACTTCCCGATGTCCTTTGGATCTTTGGTGACCACGAATCTTCCAAGTGCGGCGATATCGCTACTGCTCAAAACGAGCTTGCCGATCGCGGCCGCGTCCTGAGGATTTGCCGATAACACGGCTTCGACTGCGGACGACATGCGATCGCCCAAGTGCTCCATGCCAATACTAGAATTGTGAAACTTACGGTCCGTAAATAACGCATGGTTCTTTTCTATTAGATGACAGCTAGCACATTTCCCGGTGCCGTTGAATATGGCGAGTCCGTGAATTTGTGCAGTTGTTAATGCTGTCGAATCCTTTCCGAATGTATAACGGTCAAAATCAGAATTTCCTGATAGTAAAGTTTTCTCGAAAGCTGAAATAGATTTGGCGACGGCAAAAGCGGTAACTTTTGCAGATTTTCCAGGAAACGCGTTACGGTAGAGTTTTTGATATGTCGGATTCAATCTAAGTCGGGTAAGTAACTCATCAATGTCGCGCAATCCATATTCTTTTGTCGTTGTGAAGGGCTGAAGTGCCTGATCTTCCAAATTCGGACTTCTTCCATCCCAAAATTGTGACGCGGTGAAGGCAGAATTGACAATTGACGGCGCATGGCGCTCACCCTTTCGCTCAAAAACTCCGTCCGATAACGGTCTTTGGTCTGAGAACCCGTGGGTCGGTTCGTGGCAACTTGCGCAATTTACCTGGCCATCAGCACTCAGGGATTTGTCAAAAAATATCTTTTTCCCTAACTCGACAACATGCAAATTCGTCGTGATAACGGAGTTAGCTCCGGGCAAGCCTAACGGAATAAGCGTGCGCATTCTCGCCTCTTCAGCTGAAATACGCGAAGCACTGAAACAAAAAACGGCGACAGTTATCCACCAGCTCGCACGCACGAGCACTCCAATATATTAAATGTAATAAAAACGGAAGGTTAATGTAACTTTGAGTAAAATTTAGTAACACAGGACTTTCAGGGAAACCAATATTCACTTAAATAAGTGTTTACCCTTATTGTCTAGAATTACATATTCTTTGAGTATTCCCGTCAATTCGCCTGCATCCGGGCTGAGAAAATTACATAGACCTACTTTGTCGGCGGCCAGATGTCGGGGAAAAACCATCTGCGCGCGGTGTGTTCGCGCGCTCGTGTATTACGGAAGAACAATTCTGAACGTATCGATCAGCCAAGTGACGAACCCCGGCAAACGCGGGTAGGCATTCACACTCCACGGCTGCGAAGCTTAGCCTTCGGCGCCGTAGTACTGTTTCTTGTCGCCGGGATGCGTCCTGCGCTTGCACAGGTTCAGTACTCCTACGATCCGAACGGGCGCCTCGTCAAAGTGACGATGCCCAACGGCGCCTTCGCGACCTACACGTATGACCCCGACGGCAACATCCTGTCGATCTCCAACTCCGCCGCATCCGCCGTCTCGATCACGGCGATGACGCCGCAGTCGGGGCCGGTTGGCTCGACTGTCACACTGCAGGGAAGTGGATTCGATCCAGTCGCGGCGAACGATACCGTTCAATTCAACGGGACATCTGCAACGGTTACCTCGGCGAGTGCAACCAGCCTCCAGGCGACGGTCCCTCCGGGTGCGAGCTCGGGAACTGTTTCGGTGACAAATAGCCATGGCACGGCCGTCGCGCCTACGGCATTCAATGTCGTGGCCGCTGGCACCATACCGACGATCACAAAATTTTCGCCGGCTGCAGCTGCTGTTGGTGGTGCGGTGACGATCACTGGTACGGGATTCAATCCGTCGATGGCCGGTGACACAGTGAGCTTCGGGAACATCACGACGAATATCAATAGCGCGACAGCATCGTCGATCGTCGCTAATGTGCCGACGCAAAGCTCATCCGGAAAAATAACGGTGGCGACCTCGGGCGGGACGGCGGTCAGCAGCACTGATTTCTATGCTGTGCCGAACGCCTTCACGCCCGCGAATATCACGACAAAAATTAGAGTTCAGCCTGCCGCCGCAGCGCAGACTGTGAGCCTGGCGGGGTATTCCAAAGCGGCGTTAATGATCTTCGATGCCACGGCAGGCCAGAAGCTGTATTTCACTGGAACAAGCAATACTTTTTCGAATGCGACCTTGACGGTTTATTCGCCCACTGGGTCGGTCGTGACAAACACACTGACCGCGTCGACAACGAATTTCTCGGCCGACCGTCTGCCAGTCACCGGGACTTACACAGCGGCGCTGAACGGCAATAGTTCAGGCCATATCAAATATCAGTTATTGCAAGGTCCGACGGACATTTCCGGCACCTTGCCAACAGACGGCTCGACAATCAACTTTAGCCTGCCGATCGATGGGGGTGCCACCTATTCGTTCAACGGCAACGCAGGGCAAATGTTCGATATCCAGACCACAAACACAAATTCATCTACTGCCGGTTTGCCACGGTTGTTTGTGCAGGACCCAGAAGGTAACGTCGTTGCGGACGAGGGCGAGAGTTGGAGCGGAACAAGCATTTTGCACATACCCGCGCTTCCGTCCTCGGGTACCTACTCGCTCAGGCTAAGCCCAGTTGATCTGGGCACGAGCTCTGGAACGATTCAGTTGATTTCGGTTGTGCCGCCCGCTACCGGTACGTTCGCGATCGACGGAGCCCCACTAACTATTCAGTTTAGCCAGTATCAGTCGGGGACCTTCACTTTTAGCGGGACGGCCGGTCAACGGCTCTATTTTATGCCGACGAATTCGAGTTTCGATACGGGCCTTCAGGTGGTCGTAACGGCACCGGATCAAAGCGAAACTTTGCGAACAATGTTAAATGCGTTTGAGCCGGAGGCGGACGATTTGGCAGTCCTTCCGGTCAACGGTACGTATTCGGTTGCGATCACCACGCCCGACGATAGCGCCGGGGCAATGACTGTCGCGCTCAAAACCAAGCCGACGGACCAAGCGATTACGGCCACGGTGAACGGAACGGCGTCACAGCTGAGTCTCGCGTTTGATCAAGATGGACAAGTGACATTTACCGGCACAAAGAACCAAGCGCTGTGGATCCAACCCACAGCGTATTCCTATGCGAGTTGTGCTATAGCCGAGCTTTACGATTCGACCAATACCTCACTGGGAAGCACTGCTTTTTGCGATACGAGCAGTTCCAAAAATGACTTTAGCGGCAATCCGCTTGCGGCTAGCAGCACTTACCACCTGCACGTCTCGCGCAATGGCGATCCGAGCGCCGGCTCTTCTACGTTTGCAATTACGACCGTGCCTGCGGATAAGACTGGCACCTTGACGGTCAATGGCGCCGCGGTCACCGCGACTTTAGGCGTCCACCAATCCGGACACTACACCTTCGCGGCGAACGCGGGCGATGTGGTGACGATTGCTACCTCTGGTCAAACCCTCGACCCTTCCACGTTTATCCATTTGCTAGGCCCCGACGGTTCCGAAGTCGACGAGTGGTTTCCAAATAGCCCGTCTGATTCGCACACATTGGCTGCCCTCCCGACAACCGGAACGTACGTTCTTGAGATCGTTCCGAATACGACTGCCGCTGGAAAGATAACAATCAAAGCAACCAAATGATGGTGCTGGGCCTCGCCAAACGTATACGGAATGAAGAGAATAAAGTGAATAAAAAACACATGGTGTCCGGGGTGTTGCGCGTCGTGAAGCACAAGCGTGCTTACATCTTCAATATGTCGCGGGTGGGCGTATTCAGCTGCGCGGTGATTACTAGCTTCCTCTTGCAAACGTCCTTCGCAGCCGAGCAAGGTGTAGCCGCTAGCAAGGTCGTTTCGATGCAGCGCACGTTAGCCGCACAGCCGGATGCACTGCCGGGTCAAGCTGTCACGCAATTGGCCGACGGAAGGTGGTTGATGTCGGGAGGCAAGGGCGCACAAAAGACCTTAGCCGTTATTGATCCCACAACCGGTCGATCAGCAACACTGCCATACTCTTTGATTCAGTCGCGCATCGGCCACAGCGCCACGTTGCTGCCGGATGGCACGATCTTCGTTTTCGGTGGTACCGACGAATCAGGATCCGTCGTGAACACCGGTGAAATCGTCGATCTCCACGCCGGGGCTCCGCGAACACTCGGCACTCTCGGGTTAATTAGTCGGTCCGGACATACGGCAACGTTACTTGCCGATGGAACGGTTTTGCTTGTTGGTGGACGAGATGCCCGTGGCGTAGGCGTCGCAGACGCAGAGCTTTTCGATCCGATGTCACAAACGGCATCGCACATCAACACGCGCCTCGATCCCGTACGATGGGACCAGGTTGCTGCCTTGCTTCCTACAGCGGGCGTGCTGCTAGTCGGCGGAAAAAACGCGTCCCTGAGCGACATCCAGACCGCGCAGGCCCTTGACCCGATCGCGCAGACAATCAACGCCGTTGATGACGCGTCCGCCGCTGCCTTGGTCAACTCGATTTTGGGTACGACGGCACCATCAGTCGTCGCGACGTCGCCTGCAGCATCGAGCACGAATTTCCCCGTTAATAATCGCATCGTCGTCCGCTTGTCCAAGCGCATGAATGTCGCCACACTGAGCGCGCAGACGGTCACTTTGGTCGGTCCTAATGGTCCGGTCTCGACGACCGTGGTAGGCGCCGAACGTGGCCTTCTCCTCTTCGTGAGCCCGAAGCAAGATCTGCTTCCTGCAACCCATTATTCTCTTTTTGTAAAAGGTGCGACTGACGAATTGGGGCAGCCGCTGCCGGTCGTCGCGGTCGGATTTTCCACTGGTTCAATCGCCGCAGCCAATGCCCACGCCAAATCAGGGACTGCTGGCGTTGGCGCCCCTGTCGCGGATGCCGGATCATCAAATCAGTTGGCCGCTGCGCCAGTAGCGGCAGTTGCCTCACAGGGGCAGGTCGCAAGCGAGGCGGCGGTTGCAGATGCTGAGCTTGGCGTGGAAGAATGGACGCCAGAAAACCGGCATCAGCACGGTAATTGGCGAACCGGTCGGCACAAAAGCCGTTTTCAATCGCTTCCGCCGCTTCAGGCAGCCGGCGGTGTAACTGCTCTGGCTGGGCAGGTTTTGCGCCTCAATGGTAAGCCCTTGGCAGACGTCGAGCTACGCTCAAGTGGGAAGACGACCCGCACCGATGTGACTGGCCGCTTCATCCTGGAGAATCTTCCTGCAGGTCCGGTTGTCCTTGAGATTAATGGAGCGACGGCGGATGGCGGGGCGGTCGACTACGGCTATTTTTCTGATCGAGTGGTGCTGAAGGCAGGAACAACGACACCGCTGGGCTATCCCATTTGGATGACGCGGCTCGACACGAAGCATGTAGTTAACATCGCTTCGCCTACGACACAGGAAACCATCGTCACCAATCCGAGCATTCCAGGCTTGGAGCTGCATCTTCCGGCGGGAACGGTCATTAAGGATAGACAGGGCAAGATCGTCACTCAACTGTCCATCACGGCGATCCCGACTGATAGACCACCTTTCCCGTTGCCAGCAGGTGTCAATGTTCCGACATATTTCACCGTGCAACCCGGTGGTTCGACGATCGAAAATCTGAATTCACGTACGCCTGTTGGCGCCCGCCTGATTTATCCAAACTTTACAAATCAGCCCCCGGGATCGACCGTTTTGTTTTGGGACTACGACCCGCAAGCAAAGGGTTGGTACGTTTATGGGAAGGGCAAGGTCAGCGTCGACGGAAAACAATCTATTCCTAATCCTGGCGTGGCAATCTATCAACTTACGGGCGCCATGGTTGGCTCCCCTGATATGGGCCCCCCTCTAAATCCTCCGCCTTGCGAGGACGAGTCGTGCGATGGCCCGGACCCCACGCCTAATCCAGATCCACCTGATCCGAATCAACCCGACCCCAATCAACCTGATCCGAACAACGGCAGCGGCGACAGTGGTGGCTCGAGCTGCACCGGCGAAACCGCTGGCGATCCTGTGGACTGCTCGACGGGCATCTTTATGTACCGCCATCGGGATCTAACGATTAAAGATAAGGTGTCGATTGGGATCACGCGCACGTATCTCTCACGCGATGGCACGCAACGTGGATTTGGGATCGGCGCGACTCACGATTACGACATGTTTATGGTTGGAGACACGACTCCGTGGACTTATCAGGACCTGATACTTCCGAGAGGAGGACGGATTCACTTTACGCGGACGTCTTCGGGGACCAGTTATATAGATGCTGTTTATGTGGCACAAAGCACCGCCAATTCGCGCTTCCAGGGGGCAACGCTGTCATGGAACACGGCGGTTGGGGACTGGATTCTGCGAACGAAGGATGGCTCTTCGTATGAGTTTCCTGAAGCGGAAAACAACACGATTCCGTCATTTTCAGGAATGCTGGCGTTCACCGACAAGAACGGAAACAAAGTCACGATCGAGCGCAATACTCCGAATAACGACGTCTCCCGTGTTGTCTCCCCGAACGGCCGGTTTATTACGTTTGCCTACGACGACAATTACCGGGTCACTCAAATTACGGACATCTCGGGGCGGATCGTCCAGTACCAATACGACGACTTGGGACGGCTGTCGGCCGTAACCGACCCGAATGGGGGCGTCGAACGGTACACCTACGACAGCAATAATAATATGTTGTCTGTCACGGATGCCCGCGGCAATCTGAAGATTCAAAATACATACGAACCAACCTATCAGGGGGTGGCGACGCAAACCTTAGCGGATGGAGGCGTCTATCACTTCAGCTATGGGTTTTCATCGGCTACGGCTACGGCTAGTTCGTTCCCGAAACATCTGACGACGGACGTGACAGACCCCAATGGCGTGTTATCGCGTCGCACGTTTGATACAAACCAAAATGCGACAACAAACGTTGCTGGGATGAACGGCGACTATGTGCTTAGGTTTGATCAGGCGATTGGAACGTCGCTTCAATGGTCGCGCACAGCAGTTCGTGACGCTGCCGGAAGGATGACGTCGTTCACAGATGAAATTGGACGAACGACGACAAAATCGTACGACGCTTATGGTAACTTAGTTAGTCAAACACGTCTGTCTGGAACGCCGCAGGCAGCGACGACGACTTACGCCTATGACGGTAAAAATCGGCTTGTAACTAAGACGGACGCTCTTGGTCACACAACGTCTTATGGCTACGATTCTAGCGGTAACGTGATTTCAAGAACCGATGCGTTAGGTCACGTGTGGTTAAAGACTTATGATTCCCAAGGCAATTTAATAACGCAAAAGGATCCTCTTAGTGGTATGAAGAGCTACGTCTTTTCGAGCGGATTATTGTCCCAGGTCACGGACGAAATCGGGAGCGGGACTAGACTTAACCGCGACTTGCTAGGACGCGTTACCTCAATTGTCGATGCCTTAGGAAATACCAGAAATTACGGTTATGATGCCCTTGATCGTGTCACCAAGGTAACTGATGCAACCGGTCAAAATCTAAGCAAGCAGTTCGATGCGAATGGAAACGTACGGCAGATTACAACGCCAGCGGGTCTTATTTATGCATATACATACGATACTCGTAATAGACCCACATCAGAAATTGATCCTGCGGGAAAATCTACAACGTGGTCCTATGACGCAACAGGAAAGCTTTTGAAAATGGTCGATAGGAAAGGTCAATCGACGAGCATGATTTATAATGGGCTCGGTCAACTTACTGCACGTAACTATGCCGACGGAGTAAGTGACGCATTAACATGGGACGCGGCAAATAGATTGCTCTCGGTTACAAGAGGTGGCGACACTTATTCCTTTGTCCATGATGGATTAGACAATGTCGTTCTCGAACAAGGGCCGGCAGGGAGCGTAAGCTCGACTTACGACATCGTTGGTCGACGCACCATACTGATGCCTGACGCGCAGCCGACAGTCACGTACAGCTATGACAATGCCAATCGGTTATCGGTCATGTCGCAAGCAGCGGGTTCGTCGAACGGAAATGTGCCGCAAAATGTAGCATACGTATGGGATATCGCTAATCGACTTATAGGGCGTACATTGCCAAATGCTATAGGCGAAAATCGTGTGCTAAATGCGTCTGGTGATGTTTTACAGATAGGTTTTTCGTCAACAGCACAAAGCATTGGAACTATAATCTACACATACGATGCAACACATCGGCGTGTTTCAGTCAACAACACAGTGTCTCCTCCGATCCTTCCTGCTTCTGCATCGTTTCAGTACGACGCCGCTGGTCATCTAATTAATTTCAATGGCGGACAGTTAACTTATGACGCCAATGGGAGTATGACATCTGACTCGTCGTATTCCTATGTTTGGGACTCACGAGGTGCTCTCTCCCAACTAAATACTATCTCGGGGCAGTCAGTTGCATCTTTTTCTTACGATCCGTTGAAGCGTAGATCAATTGTCATGTTGCCTACCGATCCATCGCCACGTGCGTTTCTTTACGACGGGTTTAACATTGTCCAAGAAACGGTTTATATGCAAACAAATGACTCAGGGAAAAGCACAATCGCAACTTATTTAAATGGAAAATCTATCGACGAGGTAATTGCGCGTTATTCAACGCAAGGTTCCGAAACTATGATAGTAGACGGGCAGCGAAGTGTTATAGCTTTGTCGGACACTTCTGGAGCATTGCGAACCTTGTATCAATATGATCCAAATGGTGTTGGTACCAGCACGGGTAATACAAGCGCGAATCATGTGCAATATGCGTCACGCGAAAATGATAATACGGGTTTATATTTTTACCGGTCTCGTTATTATCATCCGGCTTTAGGGCGCTTTATCAGTGCTGACCCAATCGGGTTTGCTAGCGGCCAGTTGAGCTCATACGCTTATTTAAACGGAAGCCCGCTCAGTGGCCGCGATCCGTTGGGTTTGATGTTTTCACCAAATGGCAGCGATTCATATGGACCCGGTGACCCAAGTCCTAACGATGGCACTGGAGGCGGCGGAATTTGTCCTTCGGATAACGGCGGCAGTTCTCAGTATGCTGGCTCGCCGAAAACAGGTGAGCCGCAATCTTGGGAGCAATATGGTACAACTGATCGCTACTATGGCCCTGACGGAAACGCTGCATACGACATAGATTCGCACCCGGACCACGGCGCGGGGACTCCTCACCTGCATAATTGGGTTGACGGAGTTCGGGGTCCCGGTATTAGTTTACCGCCCGGTACATTTGGTCGTTAACCCACAGCGAGGTTATGTATGAATGTTAACAAGGTCAGTTTCGATGCGGTACCCAGTTTCCATGATTTCGAGATTATTGGTATAAGATTTGATTCTCACTCGGCAGTTGAAATCGCGCTTAGAGAAGAATCGACAAATAAACGTGTTTTGATAGCCCTAAGCGGAATTGTAGGATTTAAAGGAGATCTACTATTACATCAAAATGTTGTACAAGATTTTTTTATAATTGATTGGCTCTCCGGTAATTTGGAGGGCTGGATTACGGACTGCAAAGACAAGTTAGCCGGTCAGATCCCGCAGAATCTGTTTGCATTGAGTGCCGAGCGGGTGCGCGCCGGGAGTCTATTTTTAGCAGTTTTAAAGTCGTCTATCGGCTTTGAATTTACCTCTTTTTTTGAAAAGATTGAAATATTTTAATAAATTTACCCTTCTAAATCCACCCAATATATTCGGCTAACTTGACCGGTACACGGTGACGGTTTTGTCGAGATCGGAACGCTCGAGCGTTGATGGTTCACCGCCTGCTTGCGCGGGTAATGTAATTCGTGGGCAAGCAGCACACAGCAAGCGACTGTGGCCCGATATATCGTGGTTGGCGAATTTGAACAAATCGATGTTCGATTACGTGCAAGAGCGATTGCTTTCTAAACGTCGAGCGTGATGTCAGATAAACGGCGGAGTAGTCCGATCCTATTTCTTGTAAAAGAAAACTGGCGTAGTTCGATGTGATTAGTCGGCCCTGCAAAATTCACTCGGCAATGCAAATCGGAATTGTGATTGGATGCAGGGATGAATAAGGGATCGCACATTGGAAGGGTTAAGTGCCTGGTAAGCCGGTGTTCGCGGTGAAGCAGCGCAGCCAGGCGAGCGCAAAAAATACCGCCGTCAGTCCAAGGCGAACAATTGCACGCAGCAGCCAGCGCAGGTAATAGCCTGTCGCGCACGACACCGCATGCAGCGCATCGCCGCTTTGTCCTTTCAGCCAACAACGTCGCATGCCATGATCCTGCTTCACGTGGCCAATGATTGGTTCAATCGCTTGACGTCGCTTGAGCCAGCACCGCTGCGGTCTCGTTAGCGTTTTGTGCTTGCCTCGGTGAATCAACTGTACGGGACCAAGCTCGGCGTCTACGCCGCGAAAGCCGAGATTGGCAAGTACCGTATTGGGCTTCGGTTCGCCCGGCACGTTCCCTAACAGAATGGCGTTAATGGGATGGACGCCCCCACCCGAAACGGCATCTATGTGCCAAATCTATGGTCCACCCCATTTTTGCAACCCTGATCTTCGATGGCGAGTTTGGCTTGCCTAAATCTATTCGGCGTCGTTGTGGGGAGTTACTGTCAAATCTGGTGTTTGCGAGGCTCGGCATGATCAGGCGGCAAGCGGTTGCTGAGCCGGTGTGCTGTCGGTCACCGGTAGTCCGTCTTTGAAAGGAACGCCTTGGAGCAGTGAGGCGACTTTTTCGGGCGCACGAATGCGCCGCCACGATTTTTCCGCCGACTCGATCAGCTTGAATGCGAGGCCCAGGAAGGTCGCCCGCGAGACGCAATTGCGCGTGCGGGTTGTTCGATGCCGAACTGTGGCGAAGGTCGACTCAATGGGATTAGTCGTTCGCAAGTGCTGCCAGTGTTCGGCAGGAAAGTCATAGAAGGCAAGCAACTCATCACTGTCTTTTGTGAGTTTCTCCGTCGCCTTCGGATACTTGGCCGAATAAGCGTCAATGAAGCGGTTGAAGGCCGCGCGCGCTTCTTCGCGTGTGGCGGCTTGCCAGATCTCCTGCAGGCCAGCTTTGGCCCGACCATGCTGCGATTTGGGCAAAGCGTTGAGAATGTTTCCAGTCTTGTGAAACCAGCAACGCTGGTGCCGCGTTTTCGGAAACACTTCGGCCAATGCTGCCCACAGCCCCATTGCCCCATCGCCGGCCGCGAGCAGCGGACCGCTTTGTAGGCCTCGCGCTTTCAGATCCAGCAAGAGCTCGCACCAGGCGTCCTTCGACTCGCGGAACCCGTCGCCGATCGCGACGCGTTCTTTCGTTCCGTCCGGCTTCACGCCGATGATGACCAACAAGCACTGGCCATCCGAATCGTCGCTGCGCAACCCCGTGTGGATGCCATCGGCCCACCAATAGACCCAGCGGGCGTCTGACAGATCACGCTGATTCCACAGGATGTGCTCGTCGGCCCACTGAGCCTTTAGACGGCTGACCACGTTGGGCGAAAGACCGTTGGCCTCTTCGCCCAGCAGCACGCTCAGCGCTTCTCCCATGTCGCCGGTCGAGACGCCACGTAGATACAGCCAGGGCAACGCCGCTGACACGCGGGGTGACTTCCGAATGTAGGGCGGCACGATGTTCGAATTGAACTTCACGCCCGAGCCCGAGCGATCGCGAACTTTCGGCACCTTCACGGTGACCGGGCCGATTGCTGTGACGACCTCGCGCTCAGGCAGGTAGCCATTGCGAATCACAGTCCGTCTTCCATCAAGGGTCTTCACGTTGTCGTATCTTTCTAGCAATGCCGCCAATTCTGCCTCGATCGCTTGCTGGACAATCTGCCGCGCGCCCTGTTGAATCAAATCGTCAAGCCCACTGGGCCGTGCTTCCGATTTACCCGCGCTTGTTTCTTCTGTAAGCTTCTTCATTGGTGGTGGATCTCGGTTTGGCTGGTTGTTACTCTAGACAAGCAACATTCTCAGCTAAACCGCCACCGCCTTCAAATCCCTGCCTCACCCCGAACACCACTTTCGACCATAACTCCCGTAGTTGCCTGCCGTGACGTTACGCTCCGCGGATGTGGTTCCATAGAAGCTTGGATAATCTCTCTTGATGTGATCGCGGATCTGCTGAGGCGTTACGCTTTCCCCAGCGCGGCTGACGATCTCGAAAATGGTCTCGGGTAACTTCATTTGTTCTTTCGCTCGGCTACCGGCAATTTCACGGGGCGCTCGCGCGCCGGGTTGTCTTCCGTGGCATTACGAGAAAGACACGAACTCGCCGATGCGGCCCGAGCGTTCACGAGTCAAAAACACAAAACCGAACGCAATGGAATCCTTGACCTCGATGCAATCGAAGGAGACGAAACTCTTGCTCTTCCCTTCTGTAAGCTCAACAGTCACCGGATGTGGCTTCCCGGTGTCGGTTCCATCATTGGGGAGAAGCACGTACAGCGCTCCCATTTCGGGCGGCGTTCCCGGCATCACTCTCGCTTTGTAGGAAGCTTCCTGGCCAACACTATCTTTAATCGTCAAAGTTTGCATCTTCTATGTTTTCCTTTAAAGCTCTCGTTGTGTTTGTTGGGGGCAAGCCGAGCGTGCACGGACGAAAAAGATGACTGCGGCAGCGCCGGCAATCAGGCCCGCAAAGTCCGCTGCTGACGATGCGTTCTCAACGAATTCCGAACGTCCAAACACACCGAGATTTAGCAGCCCGCCAACTACGTACAATGCCCCGCAAAGAAAAATTGCAGTTCTCGCGTTCGATCGCGCCGTTCTCATAACGCTCCTTGTTTTCCGCTCTGCTTTCCGACTGGAAGCAGTGATGGCGCCTTCGGGTCGCAGCTGTGCATGGGGAACTCCCAGCTAGTGTCTTCACGCTCAACTTTGCTTCGAATATAAGACACCTGCTTCATCAAGGACGGATAGAAATTCATCAGGAACACACGTGAACTGAACAGTGTCCGGAGTTTCCGCCTCTGGAAGCTGAGCTACATAGAGGACTCCTTTCGCTGGACGCCATGAGGAATAGGCATCGCGAACCGCCTGTTTCAGCCTCGTTTGAACAGAGATCGTGGTCATGGCTATTCCGATTCGAGCATAATCTCGCAGACCTGCTCTTTGTTTTTGATGGTTTTGACTAAATGATGACGATCGCCGATCACGACCTCAACAATACTGTTCGGATCGAACCGAAGTTCCCGAAGCCAAATCATGCGGCGAACGCTGAAGTACTCGACTGACGGGACGTTGATAGTGGTGCCATCAGCCTTCACAAGCTGCGCGCTAACGCGCGACGTAGGGGTCGCATTCAATTCCTTCTCCTTTCCTGTGTTCTGATTGCTGTTCAATGCCGCTTAATTGGCTTCACGCACGTTGACCGAAAAGATGTAAGTCGTTAAACGCAAGTTCGATTTGTTTGATTGCTTTCAGTTCGTTGTCGACGGTCTCGACCGAGACGAGCCTCGTTAGCCTCAATGCGCCCTCGACCTCGCGCATTTCGATCATTGCTGCTTTGATCTTAGTGCCCGGGGAGCAACGACTTTCTAAGCAGTCAGGTAACGCGGTCAAGGAACGCCGAATTTCGTCGTCGCTCTTGGTCAAGCGGAGCGGATCGCCACTGGTCGGCGTGCCGTCGTAGTAGGCGTAAAAGGCAAATCGATTCATCGTCATTTTCTCCAGCCTGCTTGAACCCCGTTGTTTTCCGAGCTTCGTTAATCAAGCCAATTTTCGACAGTGACGCCTGGATAAGCGGCGAAGTCTCGAACATTGTTAGTCACCACCGGCACGCCTAGCGATACAGCGTGCGCCGCTATCAGCTTGTCGAGCTGGTCCTTCTTCCTCTCGCGCGTCGCCTCTCGAATCGGACCGTATGCGGTTGCAGCAGCCGCGGCAAAGGGCACTACCTTGATGAGGTCGATCAGGGATGCAAGGTTGCGTCGCTCGCGTGCCGGGTTCGCACAGACAACGACGCCGTATTCCAGTTCGGCAAATGTGATCGCTGACATAACCACGTCCCCGACGTAGCACTGAGCAAACCGCCGCGCGACTTGCTCGGGCTGGTTCTTCATTAGGTAGATGCACATGTTGGTGTCCAGCATGTAACGCGGCATTACAAACCCTCACGTTCTGCTTGCTCTTGGCTCCCGCGGCCTTCGGCCATGAAGTCCGTTCCGAACTTGGCAAACCTGTCGAGCACGCCCGCGAGTGAGCGACGCGCGGGGCGAATGCGCAGTTCGTCGCCCACGCGCTCAATCTCAACTTCAACGTCGATGTTCTCGTAAGCCAACTCGGCGGGGATGCGAACAGCCTGCGAATTGCCGTTGCGGAAAACCTTGGTGGTATGCATGATTCGCCCCCGAATTGTGTGTACGATGGATGTACTATAGCAAAGATCGAAGCAAATGTACATCCGACGTGTGTACTTGGCGCAGTAAATGGAGCAACCTGTGTTTCCGTTGTTCGCTCAATAGCCTGCGGCCAGAACTGCCCCGATCAATCCGGCACATGCCAGCGGCAGGAATGTCAACCGCCACTTGCCTACGCGCACCGCCCATGCTCCGACCGCGACAAGTCCAACGGCCTCGATGATTTGAATTACTTTTAAACCGTGCATTGCGTTCGACCAGTTGTTTCCGTTCTGCCTGCCCGTCGCTATCGCGGTGCAGAAATGCGTGTCAGGAAGTTCAGCGCTGGCTTTCCTGAGATTGAGTCGTTCATCGGCTCACCTTCGGTAGTCAGAACCTTTTCACAAACCCGACGTGATGCAACATTGGTCTCGTCAACGATGGCTTCAAGCCAAAAAGGCCGCGACTTAAAGCCCCGACGTAGATCATTGACGCTTCGTTTCAAAAGGTCAGTCGCAATTCCCTGGCCCCGAAACGGCTCCGCGACAGCATATCCGACGCTGAATCGCGGCTCTCCGTCGTACGTCTCGGCAGGCACGAAAAGCACTGTTCCTTTCACAACGCCCGATCTGCCAGCGCGTAGGTGATACGCATGTTCTCGCCGGGTTGATCGACAAACAGCAGAAGGCTTTGGTCATATTTAGCCGGGCGGGGATCGATGAGTCCCGCTGTCATCGCTTGCTGGAAGCTCAAAAGGCCCAAGTGCGGATCACTCATTTCTGACAGGTTCATTCCTCTTCAAAGTCATTGTCCCGGTTATGCTCGCACATGCTTGGAGTCAGCTTTGAGATTTCCGTCTGCGTTGCCAATTTTGTTCCCCAAATTTTTCTAGTCTTCTAACAGACAGGCGCGCTGGAACAGCTCACCCAAGCCATTGAGTTGCACGAACCAAAAGTCGAAATCCGCTCCCTTCGCGCCTTTATATTCAGCGGTCCACGGATCATTCGTGTACGAGACAATTCCCAACGACACCAAATGCTCGATATAGGTGTACACGAGCTCGGGCTGCGCGAGATCTTCCGGACGCACGGCAACTTCATTAAGGCGCGCCTTTTGACCGTCAGTCATACCTGAAGCATTGATCAACACAGCTCGCTCGTCCTTCAGCAGCGCGGCCAACCCTTTCTGAGGCGGCCGCATATAAGCGGCAGGTCTAGATGCTGCGATTTGCCGAAGCAGCATAGCCTCATCAGGAGCGAGTTGGCCGACGATTTGAACGAATGCGGGATGAGCTTCACCGACTCGCTCTCGGTCCATTGCTCGAGCTAGCAGACGTTCAAACATATCGCCGACTACACTGTCATCGTCGTGAAATTTAAGCTGCTCAGCTATTGGCAATGCCAACGACTCAAAGGGGGCTACACGGCGATCCTCGGGCACACGCTCAATGGACTTTTGGAGGTGTTTCGTTAACCTGTCCTGAAGCATAGCGGTGTATTGCAGAGGAAAAAGCGCCAAGCGCAGCGTCTTAACGAGGTCCAGGCCGAACTTTCCCGTCTCCTTCAACGCAGGTGATACGGCGTCTTCATACGTCGCTTTGGCAACCTCAGGCGCGATTGCTTTAATTAGATCGAGTTCGTCCATGTCTATGATTGTCCATTTATTTCACTATCAATCTTCATCGTCGTTTCCGTCGCCACGTTTGCCGAGATATTTACCTAAGCTCCAACTTGGGCAGTTTTCATCGCTTCAATCAATAGCGAAATATCCGGCGCTGTTGCAACTGCTTGGCCGATTGAAAGTAATTCGAAGCAGAGGCCGCCGCGAATATCAGCCTTAACGTGTTCATCGAGCTCCGCCAAACGCGAGTGGTTTATAGCGGGTACACGATTCGGCGACGGATCCGACGACTCGTAATGCGCGCCTCCGGCAAAGTTGCGAAAGTACTCCAAGACCTGCTTCCGAGAAAATTTCTCTCCAATACGGACGGCACCGAGGGCGTCAACGTATAGCGACATCGTTAGCTCGCGCCGGCCAAGTCCATCAGTCGGGGGAAGTAGTGATAAGTTGGTGGTCGGTGAATGTGCTGCAATAGTTGTCACCTCAACCGCAAAGCCTTCTTCGGCGTCTGCCTTCACTCCCGTGGAAGGGTTATCCACACGGAAAGTTCCGATGAACGAAAGCAGCAACTCACGCTGTCGGCCGCCGCCCGCGATACAGTTTGCCGCAAGGTCAAGACGAAGTCCCTTGAAGGTCGCTATCGCTTCAATGTCCGGCGCGATGATTCTTGGTTCTTTTTTAAAACCGTATTCGCGCCACGCCTTGCCCAAAAAGCCTTGAACGAGTAGTAGATGCAGCGTCGTGCTGCCGCGGCGGAGATCGCCTGAAGACAACTCGTCAGGACTCTCATGCCACCAATCCCTCAGAAGCCACTCAAGGTCTTCGAGGACGGCGGTTGTCAACGTACTTGTCGTGTCACTTCAAGCAAACTGCTTTAGTTCTTCCGGCTGCATGCGCTCCGGATTGAGCCAGACTTCATCCTTCAATTCCCAATTACGCGTTGATCGGGACCAACGCCGTGGATTGCGCTCCCTGGCCTCTGCATAAACTGCTTCACGCTGCGCGAGCACTGCGGCGGCTACGCCGTTGTGGCGCTGCGCCGGCGTGACGAATTTCAGGCCGCTGTGTTTGTGCTCCTGGTTGTACCAACGCACGAACTTCTGCGTCCAGGCCCGTGCCTCATCCACGCTGCCGTACGGCCTGCGCGGGTAGTCGGGCCGGTACTTGCAGGTGCGGAACAGCGACTCTGCGTACGGGTTGTCATTACTCACACGCGGCCGGCTAAACGAGGCCGCGACCCCCAAGTTCTCCAGAGTGGCAAGCATCGTCGCACCCTTCATCGGGCTGCCGTTATCCGAGTGCAGCACCAGGGGACGTCCTGCCAGGCCCTCGGCCAGACTGGCACGCCGCATCAGCAACGCGGCTAGTTCTGCCGATTCGGCTTCATGCACTTCATGAGCGACAATCTTGCGGCTGAACACGTCCAGCATCATGTACCAGTAGTAGTACTGTCCTTTGACCGCCGCCGGCAGCCACGTGATGTCCCACGACCAGACCTGATTCGGTGCCGTCGCACAATGACTGGTCACCACCCGGGTCGAAGGCTTGCGCGCACGACCCCGGTGATGCTGCTGCGAGGTGCTGCGCAGCACGCGATAAAAGCTCGATTCCGACGCGACATACACGCCGCGATCCGCCAGGCTTGGCACGATCTGGCTGGGCGGCAGGCTGGCAAACTCCGCACTATTGGCCACCTCAAGAATCTGTTGCCGTTCGGCCTCACTCAGCCGATTCCCCGGCAGCGGCCGTTCGGTCGTGGTACGGCCATCGGCGAGCACCGCGTCACCGTCACACACCCAGCGCTGGAATGTGCGCAGGCTCATGCCCAGCTCGTCGCAAGCCTTCTCCAGCCGACAGCCTGACTGCGCCGCCTCGCGTATCAACGATATACATAACAGGCGATCCGGGACGTTGATCAATCGTCCTCTTTGTCTCCCCAAATCGCCTGGGCTTTTTTTCTCAGAATCAGCAGCGCAGCCGCTTCCGCCAGCGCCTTCTCCTTGCGCTGCAATTCTTTCTCGAGCTGCTGGATGCGCTTCTTGTCGTCCTTCGACTGATGGCGCTGCTCGCGTGCCTGCTCCGTGGCATTCGCATTGGCCGAACGGCAAGCGGCTCGCCAGGCGGATATCTGTTCCGGATAAAGACCTTTTCGACGGCAATACTCGGCCAGTTCCGCTGCATTGAGCGGCGCGGTTTCCAGCACTACTGCAAACTTGTCCTCCGAAGACCATGCTTCGGGATTCTTCCCATCGCCCGGCACAGCCAACCCTTGTCCTTTCGCCTGTCGGCGCCACGTGTACAACGTCTGTTCGGTAATTCCCGTTTCTCTGGCCAGCGCCGAAACCAGCGCGTTTTCCGGCGGCATCATGCGCCGCACCAGCGCTTCTTTTCTTTCTGCTGAGTAGGTTTTCATTCACCCTGATTTTACCGCCCCCGGACCATGTCTATAAGAATCAGATAACACGACAAGTAGTCTGACGCCGGGGGAGGACCGCCCCGAATTTTCTATTTCTCATCGTTTTCTGTTTTCCGAGCAGTTACGAGATTGGGGACGCGCGTTCGCGGCACGCGAGAATCAGCGCATTGTGCGCTAACAAATTCATCTGCCAATCCCACTGACTAGGATGTTCTGACACGTATTTATCCACAATCGCAACAAGTTGGCCGCCGCTCACCTGCGCAATGCATACCTTCAGTCGGCGCATGTACTCTTCGCGCGCTCCAAACATCGCGCTGTACAAAATTCCGTCGACCAAGCCCTGCACATACCCTAACCGTTCAGAGAATGGCGAATTTCGGTAATGCTGCCCCGATAGATATCCACCTTCAACGTACGCCCCAGCCGGACTAGCAGCATGCGATGCCAAGGTCCAAGTCACGAAAACGGCGAAAACCGCAAGCAAGGCACGCCTGCCTTTGTTTTGGTCTTTCATCCCGATGCCCGCCCTAGTTCTGTGTTTTCCGAGTCAATTCAACGAGGCGTCCGGCCTAAGCGGCCCGATGATTTTGTGGATGACGGGCCAAACTAAGTATGCAGTCCAAGCAACATCGTCCGAGCTGCAATAGACCAGGAATTCATCCTTATCTAAGCTGCTTGCGCGATACTTATATTCGCCACAACCCGCAACCTTGTTCCAAGCGAGACTTTTCGTAATTTCTAGGTTGAAGTCGTCTTTCCACGGGCCAGGATACCGCTTCGCGACCGCGATAGTTTCTGACCAGCTTGAGCTAGCGCCAAGTAGCGCGACGGCCGCAACTGCCATAGTAATGATTAATCGCTTCACGCTCTTTTCCGGTGCTCAATGCTTGGACGTTATTGCTTCATGTCAACGAGCTGGCTAGCAACATAATATTTTTTCGGATTCAGCAAGCACATTGCTCTCATCTGATCGACCACGAAACGCGGGTCGGTGTCTATCAATTCGGTCGTGTAAAACGTGGTGGCGACTGGACGCGATACCAGCTTATACCACGCTTTGTTTGGTCCGATAGTGTCAGGAATTTCAAGAGGTTCTTCGTCATAGATTTTGAGAAACTGCGTCATCGAAAGATCAGCGCCGTTGTGCGCTTTTTTGTATTCGGCGCGATGCTTGATAATGTCACTGACGATCCCGGCCACGAATGTGCAATCGAGGTTCATGCGACTCGCCTGTTTGAACTCCGTCTCCGGAATGACCTTATATGCGTACGCTTGCGACCCCGACCCTAGCAGCGTAATAGTCACGCAAAGCGACTGAATGACAGTGTTCCGAACTGATTGCATACTCTTTTCCAGTGAACGGTGAATTCACGTCGTTTCTGATCTGAGCGACAGTAATGGAACAGACACGCGTGTACCCATGAATTGGATACCCTCAGGCGTGGCGCGGACCTTCAGCGCATCCTTGTAGCCATAAAATTCTCCCGCACCCGTTCCAGATGGCACTTCCTTCAGACCGTTGACAATGACCGTGTGGTTGCCGAACTGCAGGCACTCCGGAGCGTATGGCTCAGCTCGATCAGACACGTACAGGATGGCGGGCCGGCGGTCGCGCAGTTCTGGCTTAGCGTAACGCGCTGAGAAAAACGAGTGGAGAACACTGGCAAGCACGACGCTTGCCGGATCATCGCGCGAAAACAGCGCGACATAGGGTCGGCGACTACTCTCGTGCACGGCGCTCACACCCACATTGAATTTTCGGGCATCCAGCGCATAGATGAGTTCAAGCGCCCGATCAAGCGCCTCGCTGGTGTCGCTCGACAGCTGGCGCGCAGCGACGAATGGACCCGCCCCCTCTTCCATCCATGCCGGACGCGCGGCAGCACCGGCGACTGAAGAGGCAATGGACTTGATCGAGTAAAACGGAATCGTTGAAAAGTCAGCCGGGCCGAATACCTGCAGTCGATTGACGGCATTGGCTTCGGCGGCCAGTTCCAGATCATGATCCCAACCAATGCTGTTCAGTTGTTTCCGGATTCTCTCCGGAAGCGCGTACATCAACGCAGAGACCCAGTAACGCGCCCCTGTATCAAGCGCTACCGGCAACGCGGTCTCTCGCAGGTCAAGTGCCCGAAACCCTTCGAACGTCGCTTCCATGCCCAACTGCGCGATCGCTGTGGCAACAAGTGTATCCTGCACGGCTTGCGCCCCGGTTTCGATCAGAAGCAGACCGGGCATCTTCTTAAAGCTCATCTCCTCGAAGAAAAGCACGAGTGCGGGCAAGATGGCGTGGGCCTGCTTGCCCAGCATGGCCACCGGCCCGTTCTCGGACACCTCAAGCTCCAACCGGTAGATCGCTTCCAGTACCTCCTGATGCGTGTCGTTGCGGCTCTGGATAGTCCAGAACGGCGCATTGCGCTCCAGGCCAAGCCTTGATCCTAGCCTTTCGATGTCCGCCAGCGACTTGAATCCGCGGGACACCGCGATCGCGTGCTGGCACGTCGTTAGGGGGTACGACGTACCGAACACCTGCTGGGAGTGCTTCTGGAGACGCTTGGCGTCACGTTTGAGCGACGCGAAGTTGCGAACGACTGACGTGGTGAGACCACGGATGAGAGAGAGTGCCATTTTTAGTCCTTGGCGCGCCTCGTAGGCATGCCTTCCGGTACATTGAAAATTCGCCTCGGGCTGGACCGCATCCGAGCCACAAGCCGCTGATGACCTCCGTGCTTCCCGCGAGGGTCGTCTGTATGGACAGACGTGCGCAGCACTGGCGCAGAAGGAACGATAACGCAGATCGAGGCTTGCGGGCAAGTGTCAGTGGCGACAGGCAACGAGGGGCAGGTTCTGAATGTCCTCTCTGCTCCTTCCCGCTTCGTTAACCGTAGGCGGCACTCGGGTCCACGTCGTTCTTTTCCTATTCGGCATTGTTGAAAGTCGCGCGGTCTATTGCGGCTATTGCGTCATGCACGCATAGAGCTAATTTGTTATGCGCTGCAACTATGCCGTCAGCGAGCGGAGCGTTGCTTGCGTGCCGATGACGCCGCTCACCGTCAAGCAGTCTTTCCGCTTCAAGCAACGAAGTGCGCGCCTGGTCCAGTCGCCTCGCCAATTCTTCGCCAACCATCTCGCAGCCCCTCCCTTCTGTTTTCCCTACCCTTCCAACATTGGAGCAGCAGACTCGATCTGCTCGATAGTGAGATGACGCGTCAGGCTCAGCGCCGCCACAATACGGCGACCCTCGCCGAGAATCGCTGTACGTAGTAGTCGCAACGCCACCATTAACATCGGCAAAGCGAACCGTGCGGCTTCCGAAACCGGTTTTGCTTATAGGTGCGGCCTTTAAACATTGCGGCTCTACCGCGTCGTTTTCCAATTTGTTCTGTTCACACGACTGCACGTTCCATCGGGATCGATTTCCCGGCCTGAAGGCCGATGCGAGCAGCCACACTGTCCTCGACTTCGAATCCGTGCTTTTGGAAGAGAGGAACCAGATCGGCATAAGCCGCAGTCAAAGTGAGGTGCTTGTAGCGGCGCGCACGAGCGTATGCGTCCATGTTGTCGATTACCAAACCAAGCAGCCCCAACCCCTTATGCGATTGAAGGGTGTAAACGCGGTCACCCGGTGCGATCGGCCGCTCAAGATCACAAAAAGCTACGTCAGCAAGATGAAGTTCGTCTTGGTAGACGTCGGCGATCGTAAGCTCCATGACGAGGTTTGCCTTCCGTGGCACCCCTCGCCATGCCTTGACCATCAAGATGTCCCGTATAGCGTTCTCGCCGATAACCTTGCTGATGGCGGAATGAAGTTTAGGATCGCTGCGCTGAAAATAGGCTCGCAACTGCATTGGGTCAACGTCTTTCCACTCTCGGGTGACGATCCGATTCCAAATGTTGCCGCCTAACGCGTGCATGCTAAGCGGCTTGTCCTTGATGATCTTGGAAAGCTTTTCACGATCGAACATCTCGACGGTAAGGCTGTCTCCAAAGCGTTCCCGCAGTTGACGCAGCGGTACAATGTCTCTCAGCATGAACTTATCCTTTTTTCTTGTAATGCTGCGATAGCCGCAGCGTTCTTTTTGTTTCCCTACCTCTTGTTATCGGCACTCAATCAGTCTCAGATAGGCTAGGGCCGGTTGTCCCGAGACGCTGTCTGTTATCGGTTTTGGCGATGAGCCAAATATCCTGGCAGCCACCTTTTGCGAGGCGACATTCGTTGTTCCAATGACTGCCTGAAGATAGAAGCGCGGGATGTGTCGCCCGAACCCCGCTCGCATCTCTGAAATACTTTGCTCCATCACTTTGGTAGCGACACCCTGGCAACGAAAATTTTCATCAACGGCGTATCCGATATCGAATAGGGGGATTTGGTCAATGTGCGGGCCTGCAATGAAAATTGCGATTCCTTTAACCACACCGTGTTCGATAAGGGCATAAGACACGCGGAGTGGTCCCGTTTCCTTATCCATCAGAACGACCAGATCAGAAGGCGACGGGCACGCCTGTGGCCGGATACGTCCTTCTTTGTAAGCGGCCTGATAGCTTATCAAGGCTGTAAGCGGGTTGGTCATTTCGACCATGTGCACTCCGTTGTTTTTCTAATTGACGCGACGCCAAGCGTCTTCAATGGCACCAAAAACGATCGGCACAAAGTCATGGCCTTCGAACGAAGCAGGCCGATCGTCCTTCGGATAGTCCAAGGCAGCCGGCGCGCGAATCATGTCTAAAACCCGCTTGCTGTGTTTGCCGGAGTTGGCCACCTCAACCAACACTTCCGTTTCGATGGTGTGAAGCAACGCCCACGTCAGGATGCCTTTCGAGCGATGACGCTGCACAACCGCTGGAACCGCGTCCCGAACTGCCGCCTCAGCGGCAAATAACACGTCCACTTCTTTTCCTTGTTATTCACAGCGGTAGCAGACCAAATACGCTCGCGGCGGTCGTTAGGGCCACCGCAATCGCTGTCAGACCCGCAGCCGTCCGATTCAACGCACCCGATTCCTGAGCTAATCGTATAAATGCGACGTTCCATCCGAGTTGCTCAAGTTCGGAGACGACCGGCGCCATCCCGTTTGGCCAACTGGGATCGGGCGACACGCAACTTGCTTTCCACCAATAGTACGCAGCAGCCAATCCAAAAACGAACCCAAAAACGGAAAGCAGTAGAGCGAACACATGCATTCCTTCACCTTGTCCTAGTCGTCGAGCGGGGCGAGTACCCAGGTCCCTTGCTGCACCAAATAGAGCTTCAATCCCTCACATGCCATGTCTTCGATAAGCCAGTCAGGCACTGCGTCAGACTGGATCGAGTGCACCAGCACGACTTGACCGAATAACAACTCCCGAAGCTCAACCTCTATCGGCCCAAGCCTGGCCCTTCGCAACAGAGATTGGTCAATCGGCATGCATTTCCCTGTTTTCCATTCCGCCTACCTTCGCGGTCCACACAAGAAAGGCGGTACATGCCGAGCCGCCTGCGGAGTATCCCTGAAGTAGTCTTCGACGATTCTCATCCGCCGGTGGAATTTGGTGGCGTCCAGCCCGCCCGTCTCGCCAAAATCTCCCACTGTTTCTCGGACGCATCACGTTGTTGCTCGCAGTACTTGGCGAGCTTCCCGAAAGCCTGATGAAGCGTGGGGAAACTCTGCGGCGATATCCCGAGCAGCCGTCCCTGCGCCCCGATCGGCGCGAGTTGTTGTCGTGCCATGGCGCAAATTCCCTCAAGCGCAGTTCGCAACTTTTCATCCTCGGTCGCGACGGCCACTTCGCTGAGTTGATTCATGGCAGTCGGCATGGGTCCAGTTCGGTCCAACGCCTTAAGGACATTGATGTAATCCTTCTTATCGTTCATACGTCTGTTTTCCGGCTTATGTGGCAGTTTTGGTTTGCGCTAGAAACGTATCGATGGCTGACAGGTGTACGCGGTAAATCTGTTGCGCGTGGGCGTTGAGACCCAGCGCATCAACAAAAGCCGGTTGCGCGTGGAACGTTGAGTCTCCGCTAACACGGACCCCGATCACATACCAAAGCAGTGTGGGAGGCGTGTAACCGGAATTTCGACTATTTTCCTGTACGTCCTCACTTACCGCCCTGGTAAGCGCTTCCATCGCTATCGCGCGGCCCTTGTGAGCGAGCAGCGTAAGGATTCGGTCCAATATCAGCCCGGGGGTTTTAACAAACGAAATTTCCGCGTCTTCCATGTTCGACAACTCCGTAAAGTTTTAGGACAATGCAAAGCGCTCACAGGCCGATGTTTTCCTATCAGTTGTCGCGGCGAATCTCGTGCCGATACAAATACACCATGTAGTGACCGCACGTGCACTGGAATGTTTCGCCCTCAAGCAGTCCATTGTATCGCTGGTGAATTATGGCGCAATCGGTCCCCTCCCTAGGACCACCACAAGAGTACTGTTCGACAGAGAGTGAGCGGAGGCAGTTCGCGCAGTCGATTGTCGATGGTCGTTTTCGAGCGTTCAAAATGTCCTTGTTTTCCGACCTATTGCTCGTTTTCGTAATCCGGCTCGGCACGCGTGATCGGTCTATTCAGGATCACCGCATTCGCGGCTTCGATGTGCACCTGGTAAGCGCGAGTAATCAACGAGATCGTGATCCCGTTCAAACGTCACCTTGTCCCATAGCTGGATGAAGCGACGATCAAGTTCGCGAATTAAGTGAACAAGATCTGCATTGGACAACAGTTCCGGCGCGACCTTCAGCGCAGAGAGAACATCTGGACGATCGGACGACCAGTACGCCTTTGCTGACCGAAGCGTTTGGAAGCTCTCAATTGTCGTCCCAATATCTGGTACGGTAATCCAACCGCCGCCACTCTTGCGTTCGTACACATCGCGGTCCGATCCGTCATTTGTGGGGATACTCATGATATCGATGCCGTCATGCGACGAAACGATTTCTGGCTTGATATCGCCCTGATACTTTCCTGCTTTAATGTCGGCCCAAATTTGGTCCAAATCTATTTGCCGCTTATTGCTCTGCATTATTGAGATTTCCATGTTTTCCGTGTCGTCGTTACGAAACCACTTTCACGCCAGCGCGTGCCTCGACCAGCGTGTCGACAGCTCCTTTCGGAAGCCCATTCCAAACCATGAATTGTGCACCTTCGTCTTCCTCAGCGTGAAAACTGTCCATCGCTTTCCCGCGCTGCGTTACGCAATTTCGACTCAGCCTCAACCCAATCGCCATCTGCGATTGCTTTCCATGCAAGACGCAACCGGACAATTTGCTCATCGGGAGAGATCATCAACAAGTCGTATGCGCTCTTCATGACTCTGTTTTCCGTTCTACTGGAATCGAACCGCTTTGACGTTGAGAAAGGCCTCTACTTCAGCTTCCACTTTCCTCTTTGGCCCCGGCTTAAACCGCGTCCACCAATACGACATGAACTGCACATCCCGCGATTCCATTGATGCATCGAGACCCACCGCGATATGGAAAAATCGACATGCAGTTTTCAACGCCGCCCGCTTCTCGGTGCGCGCGGCACGTTCTTGCGCTGCTCGCGCTAGCTGCAAAGCGGCGCACGCCGCTTCCCCGCGATATGCCGGACTATCGCGATGCTTGCCCAGCGCCTCTTTTAACCCTTTGGCATCTGACTTCAGCAGCTTTGTCTGACGGCCTCGCCATCGGATAGCATTGTTCCTGCTCCACTTGCCGTTGGTGTACTCAGCATCCACGACTTCGCCATCAATTTCGACGTCGTAGTGACCGTCATAGTCCGGTAACGCGGTCATAGAAAACCATTCGGTATATCGCGTCATTCGTTTCCCCTCTTTTCCGATCCTTTTGTATGGCGCCACGCGCGGGCACGCGGCGCCTTATGCCGCTAAATTTTCACAAACTCATCGGCTCCAGCGTTGATCGATGCCCACTCGTCACCTGCTGCGACTTGCTTCGTCATCTGCCATAGCGTGTTTATTTTCGTGTTGCCCGTGTTCGGCTCGCATTGCCCGACCCACGACGTAATAGCCTGAAAGTCGCGCCAGTGAACGACAAAGGAGATCAAATCGCCATCCACATAACCGCGCAGGTCGCCTTTAGTGGTAACGCCACCGGAACTGACATTGCTGTCGTAGGTGCCGGTCAACTCGTCGCCCTGCTGCGTGAGTTGCATTGTCGAACCCAGGTCGTTTTTCCACGATCCCGAAAAGTCGATGGACGGACCTGTGCCTGCTTTTGCATATTTCAGTGACTGTTCCAGATGCGGCATCTCAAACCTCCACACTGCAAATCGACGGCGGCCGGCCGGCGAGCGGGGCGCATTGCGCCGGGTGCTTTTCCGCTATTCCGGATGAAATTCTTGCGAGAGCACGTCATCGACGGCCCATGGCAATGCTTCGGGGAACACATCAAGGTCGAGGCCCGTTTCGTTGCTCGCAATGCTGCGTGCCTTCGACCACACGATATCGAGCCACGCGGCATCGCTGAATTTTCCACGAAGGCTCGGAGCTTCGTCTAAAACGTAGGCTACTTCCTTGCGCTGCGTGCGGATGGTGAATTGCCAACTTTTGCTGCGACGTGAGGGCTGAAATTGCCACTTCAAAAGATGAGCCAAGAGGACCGACATACGGCTTGCCAATTCGCGCTGTTCGCTCTTGCCCACGTCCTCAATCTCCTCTGCGATGTGCTCAACGTCGATGGCGGTCAGCCTGCCCGAACGCAGAAGTTCTGCCTGCTCGTTGGCCCATGCAACGACGTCCTGTTCGTATCTCGTTCCCATGATCGTTCCATATCGAGACAATGGTTAGATTTTAGGTGCACATGTGCACCATTTCAACGCGATTTCGATACTCTCGCTATCGTTTTTCTGGCGTGCTCAAGAACGTTGTCGGGCATGCTCGACGCCGTGTGCTGTCAGGTGCCGCGAGGTACGCCTTCCACGTCGACAATGCTACGGGGAACGCTTGCCCCTTGTTGAGAGCCGCAAGTGCATCAGCCTGCGTCATCTCGGCCTGCTCAATAAGCGCCCGCAGCGCGATGCCGTTATCCGAAACCTCGTTCATGGCCTTTACAGATGGTGTACAAGTGCACCAGAATATCATGGGAAAGAGGCGCAAAAACTGCCGTTACGGTTGCAAAGCCCGATTGGTTTAACGGCAACAAGTCGGCAAAACTTGATTTATTCAGATGACCTCCTTGATAGCGCGGCGTAATTCGGCATGGGAAACATCGATATACCGGCTGGTCTGATCGATATCGGCGTGGCCCAATAGCAGACAAACATCGTCGATCGACGCACCATTCAGAAGGAGTTGGGTGGCGAACGTTCGACGCCCACTATGACTGGTCCCTTTCGTTCCCGCCAACTGGTATAGCTTCGACACATACGCTTGCAGTGCGTCCGCCGCCCAGTAATCAGCTTCAATACCGCCCTCGCTTGTCCTGCGCTTCCGACTGAGGGAAAAGGGGTAACCCGTCCTGCTAAGAATCAATGCGAGGCCTGGATTCAACCCCAGGTACGCGGACGAATCAAGCGTCGTGCCGAACTCACGCTTTACGCGATAGTCGAGATACCGCTGTAACGCCTCGATGAGCTTCGCGGATGAGAGATAGATACACCGCTGGCGACAGCCTTTGGTAATTGCCGCACGTAACGAAACTTCGTGGCGAAGCTTGCCGTTCGCGAATAGAACGTCGGCAACGGTGATTTGAGCTATTTCGGTGATCCGCATCCCGCACGTAATCCCAAGAAGCAAAATTACCGCGTCACGCTCCGGGTGTCGGCTAGTTGTTTCGGTCACGCGTAAAAGATGGCGAAGCTGACTCGGTTTGAGCACTGCGGCCCGTTTTTGCAGCTTTTTTGGCATAGCTGACCTCTGAACAGAATGTGTTTGCACTTCGTTCAGAGAGAAAAACCGTGAGGGTCTTTTTCGAGGATAGCACCGCGCCCAACCTACCAACCTCGGAAAGTACCTGGAGGCACATGCAGCGCACCTACGGCTGCCAAAAAAAATCCCCAAGGCAAGCGCCTTGGGGATTGTCGAAAGTTGCTACAAGAACAGATGAGCAGTTGCTCGCCGTGCTACCTCAAGCGAATCGTCCGCGGCGGCGAACATATCGCATTGCCGTGTTGCACGGTCGAGTCGCGGCAACGCCTTTGCGTATCTGCTAACGCCAGAACCGTCAAAGCTATCAGCGCCGGCGGCCGCGCAAATGCGAATCCGACGAGCTGAGTTCACCCGCCCGACGTGCAGGTGACAGTGCCGCCGTCGCGCAACAGAACCCCAGGCTTGCGCCGTGGCTTCCTTCCACTCGGTCGTGCCACCAATAAAGATGCCTATAGCCGGTGACAGCAAGCTTGCAACATCGTTGATTTGCATCCCGTTCTGCACGGCGAGCAGCATCCTTGTTGGCATGCCGCGCAGTCGTTCCTTCCACCGCAACGAACACTCCAACGATGCGAGACCACCCGCTACGATGTCGGGCAGCACGATCCAATCTGCACCCTCTCCAAGCCGATCTACGGCAAGGAGAAACGCGTCCTCATCAAATGGTTGCTGCTGAACGAACGCCGACCAAGCGCCATTGTCCAATGCGTAACGCATGCCCTCGGTGCGAAGCTCGCCTTTGGCGGAAACGAGAAGGCGCCACCCGGCATCGCGCAAAGCAGCCAGGTTCCGTCTGGTCCCCGTACGGCTCGCATAGCCCACCATAGGCGGCCGATGCATCGCGATGCGTTCTTCACACTCGCCATCGTCGGCCGAGCCATCAACTCCATAGTACTCAGCGTACGCCATGTGATTTTGCGACCAACCCGCCTTTTCACCATGTGCGTAGGGCGCAAGCCATTGCGGAATCGAGTCATCGATCATCATGGATGTGGCACCCCCGCAGAACATCCTTGCCTGCTGTGGCAAGAATTAAAGATGCGTCTGCAGACCTACGAGCCAGATCGACAATCGCACTTAGCGCGACTTCCGCCTGCGCCTGAGGGTCGTTGTCTGCGATTGCATCTCGGTCCACAAGACCTAAGCTGATCAGCGTGTTGAGCACGTCATCGGTGAAATCACTGCACGAGTAAGCCATTGTTGCTCCAAAAATGATGCGGAGCAGCCCGAGCGGGCTGCGAACCCGCTGGGTAAAATAGGTGTACGGCTGATTTATTGAACGCTATACCGCTGTCCTCTTGCTGTTACGTCGTTCCAGTTCGAGAGATACGCACGCACAATGTCTGGCCGACCTCGAAGCACAATCACGTTTTCCGAGTTGTACAAAGCTGCCTGCTGACTGTAGTTGTACGACCCTGTCTGAATCACATCGCTGTCTACTGCCAGAAACTTGCTGTGTTGCGAGGGGTATGCGCCCACTACCGTCACTGGAATGTTGGCATTGACCAGCGCACCGAGCGCAGCACGCGCCTTGCCACTGCGATCCTCCTGAATGTTGTTTCGATAATCGACCGTGACGGCCACATCGACCCCACGCCGTTTAGCCGCGATAAGCGCCCGAACCACTGGCGCAGCTGTGAACGAATAGGCAAGTAACCGGATTGATTGCCGCGCACTTTGAATCGTTGAAAGGACAAGCGCCTCGCCACCGCCATCGGGCGAAAACGCGACCTGCACATCCGCATCGCCCGCAAATGCAGACGCCGGAATGATCGCGCAGGCCGCAAGTGCGATGGCAGCGCAGAAGGAACGAAAGTTCTTCATATAGATTCCTTTAAGTGGAAGGTTTACTGCCGAAGCCCCACGTCCAAATGGATCGCGGGGCTTCGGCAGGTCTCAGCAGCGACGATGTCGCGGCACGTTCATTGAGGAAGCACGCTCAAGCGTGCGTCGAAGCGGTACTGCCGCTCGTTCGTCCGAGTGCGGCGAAACAACAGGGGGATGCGGCGCTTTCGGCGGACGCGAATGCGAGGGTCCACTGGACACAGCCAAGAGCAGCATCAAAAGATTTGCCATGATTTCACCAATAAAAATGGCGCCGCAATGGGCGCCAGACGGGGTTATGCCGCCGATGAGTCGACGGTTAGTTATGCAACGGCGACACGCGGACCGTGAGCCATTGGCCTTGCACCATCACGTCTCGCAGGAGAGAACCGTTCAAACGGTACTCACGTACGCAAGGTGTTTCGGTGGCAGGAGCCTTTTCAGTTGAAAGTGACGGCTCCGGCTTGCGGCCGCCTTCGAGGGATTGCATGCGGGTGCTCCTAAAGGAAAACGAGGAGCACCCCATGCGGGGAAGCTCCCCACGAGGGTTAAGAAAATAGATCAGGCTGCAAGCGCCTGGACTTCGATAATCGCGTCAGCCTCCGCGACAAGATCGGGTGTTTGCGAGATAAAAAACTCCCGCTGGTACCCGCCCTGTTGCAACACTTCCCGCTTCATGCGCATGAACTGCAGCTTTCGTTGTGGATCAAGCGGGCCGTCCGATTCATCGCTAAAGAGAGTTTGGTACGGCTGCCCGGTGTTTTGGGCGAGGTATAACGCAATGCCACGCGTCAAACACTCGTTAATCCATACCTTCTGGCCACCCGACATCACCTCGACCAGCTTGGTGCTGTCGTTGTCGGCGTCGTGCACAAGGATTTGAAACCCCTCCCGCATTTCACCGCTAGCCAACGCTCGTTGCGTACGAATCTCGACCGTGAAGCGGCGACCGTAACAAGCCAGCAGGAGCTCGTTGACGGTGTGCGTGAGTGCCGGCCCTGCGTCGTCGATCGTCAGAGCAATAACACCATCGTTGCCAAGACCTTTTGCCAGTAGCTTCCAATGTGCAATCTCACTGGAAAGCCGACTAGCTCGGACTTCTGTTGCGACGAACGGGATCAACTCCGTCTTCAGCCTTTCGCATTCAGCCTGCAACGTCGTTTGCGATCGGATGAGAGCTTCGATTCGGGCTTCCAACCCCACAACACCTTCGCGATTAACCGATAATTGACGGTCGATATCAGCGATTGCAGCAGTCACATCGACTGCACCAAGGCGAGTAACCTCCTCAGTAATCTCCGTCAGCTGCGCGATCAAGCGAGACTTATCAGCCTCGACACGAAGCAAGCGTGCCCGTTCCTCTACGGCCAAAGCCTTGAGTTCCGTTTGCGCCGCCTCGAGGCCATTGGTTGCAGCCTCCAGCAACGGTTTCTTAGCAGCAAGCTCAGTCGCTCTTTCGAGCTTCTGACGTGCGACGCTAACCGCATCGTTCAGCGTTTTCAGCTCAGCACGCTTTGCAGCAAGGTGCTCGAGCGCAGGCGCCAGCTCCACGGCCAACTTTCTCGTTTCCGAATAAGTCGTTCGTAATTGGGCCACCGAGATCCGCTGAACCTCTGCCTGTACCTTCGCTTCACGTGCCTGCGACAACAGCGGACATCTCGTGTGCATCTCGTGGCCAGCACAGGGAACCGAGTCGACCACCGCAGCTTGCTGCCTGAGGTTTTCAAAATGAGCCGCTTTGGTCGGCCCTTCCTTCTCAAGACCCTGCAACTTGCCCTGCAACTCTGCGTGCTGAACCTGCTTCGCCTGCAGCGCTGCAATCTCGATTTGCAAAGGCTCGACTCGCGCGGCCTCCCGGCCGATCAAAAGCTGCGCCTCATCACGCTGCGCTGCCGCTCCAAGAATTGCTTCTCGTTGGGTCAACGTCGCTTGATGCGTTGCGACCGACCTGTTCAGCGTCGACGTGCGTTGCTGCGTACGCGTCTTTGCGGCAGTGTCCTCGTCAATCAGAGTTTTTAAAGCACCGTTCAACTCGTCCCGTCGCACGCCGAGTTGGCGAAGCCGAGCCTCAATGGCGGCCGACTCACTTTGCTTGACGGCGAGCGTCGCGCGCTGCTGAGTCAGGCTTGTTGTGACGGCCACCGCTTTATCACGGTCTGCGCGGGTAGCTCGAAGTGCTTCAAAGTCGCGATCCGCCAAACGCTGAACATCCGACACACGTTCACGTTTAAGCACCAAAGCCGAAATCTCAGCGTTGGTGGCGTCGAGCGCACGGCCCAAAATCTTCGCAACCTCGGCAGCTTTTGCTGACAACGCCTTCAGATTCTCGATCCCGAGCAGTTCGGCCAGCAACGTCTTGATTTCCCCCGATCCGTAGGTCGCAAGTGGTCGACGGTTTTGAGCCGAAAACACACTTGTGAAGAACGTTTCGAGTGAGCCATTGATTGCTTCGACGCAGCGGTTATAGGTATCCGCCTTGCCGTCTGAGACGGTGCCATCCGGTAGGGACACCGGGTGCCACGTGCCGTCCGTCGACCGATACGCCAGGTAGTACTCGGCCTTGCCAGTCTTTCCGGGCTTTCGAAACGAAAAGGAGGACCGATAGCGGATGCCATCGTGTTCCCATTCGAGTTCCTTGAGCGCGGTGGGTGCACAGATATGGTCCCAATACGAGAATGCATCGACCGACATCTTCGACGCATGCGACGGCATGATCGGATACGGATGCAGGTTGTCCATGATCGTCGTTTTCCCGGCCCCGTTGGGTCCGGTCAACGCAATCAGGCCTTCCGGCAACCTTTCCAGATCAAGCGTGAGACTGTCGCGGTGCATACCATCTCGCACCCCGTAAAACCCTTCCAGCGTGAGTTTCAGTGGGCGCATGGCGGCAACTCCGATGCTTGGTGCGACATCTCAACCCATTGCGCATAGAACCCGTCGTTGTCATCGTCCGGAAACGCGTCATGAACGGTCCCAACGGCGGATACGGCAACAGGTTCTGGCAAGCGAGGCGCGCTCAACGTGCCATCGATTGCGGCGCTCACCAGATCGCAGACCTTCGCAAACTCGCGTCGGGCGCTAATGAGAAGCTCATCCCAACCCGAGTGACCGGTCAGGGTGCGAATCTCCATCGCGGACCACTGCGTTGCGTAGCCTTCACGGTACGACCAGAGAAGGTGCTGCAGCTCTACCGTTGGCGTCACAGCGATGTTGCAAATGCCAGGGGCAGTTGCAGACATCACAAGGACTTTTCCGGACTGCGCAATGACAGCGCCGCGGTGTTCGCCGAACGGCTGATGAAAAATCGCCGCAGTGAAGCCGGCGTGGTCGACGAGCGACTTTTGAATTTCGCGCGCGGGACGGTGCTCGGACGCAAAGGTACGAATCCAATCGGATCCGGCAGGGTAAAGCCCAAACATGATTGCACTCCGTTAAGGAAGAAAGACGGAGTGCGCCCGTTAGGGATCGCTCCCCGCCAGGGTGAAGAAAAATGAAACTGCTGAGAAAGGGTGTTGCTTACATCGATGCGTCCAGGACGCGGTGAAACCTTGTTTCGATAACCTCGCGGGCTATCGGAACACGGCTCGTGTTCACGAGCGAGAGAGCCGTAATGGCCTCTCTCACTGGATTGGCAGCTTACGCTGCAAAAAGATCATCCTCGAGCCACGAGGCCGGTGACGAAACGATCTGGACGGTTGCGTCCGGAGATTCAATCGTTTCGACAAGCGTCTCGCGTTCATCGCTTGCAGGAGCAGAAAACACCTGACTAGGCTGAGAAGATTCAAGGGAGTCGATACGGCCTAGAATGCTTGCCGCTATCGATTCCGCGTCGTTCGCCTCGAGCAACTGAAACCGCTCGAGCAACGGCGCCGCACCGACCTCCGTCAACTCGCACCACCGCTCGAGCTTTCGCTCGACTGTTGCCTCAAGGCTGATCCCCTGAGCGCGGCTGCGTGTAACCGGAAGAATGCGCGCTTCGACCTTTAGCTCCGATGCCCCGGAAAAAAGCGCCGCGATCGCCTCACGATCAACCGATTGGCGATGCTCCTCATCGACCTGCCAACGAACACGAACAAACTTGTCCGTTGAACTCGCCGCGATCTCGGCAAGCCGGGCCATGTCAGGCGGCCCGTCGAAGTCGATACAGACCGTCTCCCGCGCAGGGGTGGCGACCAGTTCCGCTCTCGCGTTGCCGGTAGACACATCCCACAGCAGATAGCCCTTATCGCCTTCCTCGCCGTAATGAAAGCGCCCGATTGATCCCGGATACGCGACCACCCGCCCTGCACGCTCCCATTGCTGGTGTTTGTGAATATGGCCCAGCATGAACGCATCGCAATCGGCGTCGAACAACGCACCGAGGGAAAACTCGTGATCGAAACCGGCCATCATGACGCCGTGTTCGGTCGTGCAACCATTGACGGTCCCATGCGACACACCGACCGTTCGAATACCAGCCGCGCGTAGCTCACGGTTGACCTTGCCGGCCGCCGCGAGATAGTCGCTCAGCACGTCGCCAAGTGCAGTCGCCGCATCCTTCGCGCCCACCGCGGCCGCGAGTTGCCCTTTGTTGATCGTGGGCAAACACGTGAACACGACGTCCGCGCCGATTTCAAGAACGTCACTCAGCTCGTCGGGGTTAAATACCGGCCCGGCCGACGCAAAGAATTGCCCCTCGAACCAGCTTACTTGCTGCACGCGATCAGCGATGAACACGGGATACCGGTCGCCCATCAACGCAAAGTTTTTCAGCGTCCCAGGTGGCTCGTGAGAGAACGTCCCTTGCAGCATCAAGACCGGCATTGAAAAAGCGAGCCGGTGGATCTGCCGCGCGAGCCGATTGAGCGATGGTGCATGCGCATCGAGGCGATGGTCCGTCGCGTCGCCTGAGATGACGGCGAAACCGGCCTGTCGCTCGATAGCAGTGGATACAGCGAATCCGAAACAGCGGTCCGCTTCCTCCAGATTGCCCGGCGCGTAGTGCAGGTCAGAAAAATGAGCGATTTTCATGTCGCCTCCTTAAATGAAAAAAGCTGCATCGGTGTCCCGTGGCAGCTTCATCGTTGTCGCCGAATGGCGAAAGAAATCTAAATTTAGGTGCTTCGCAATGTGTCGCGCACTTTCATCAGCGTGATGCCAAGAAGGTTTGTTCCTCGCCAGTTTGACTTATCAAGAATCAACGGATCGCGCTCACCAAGCCCGACACCCCAGATTCGATCGTAGGGGCTCGCCTCGACAAGTTCGGTCGATGCGGTCGCCAATAGCAGTGTTTGCAACCGTGGGTTCTGCGAGAATTTTTCTCGACAACCTACGTAGACGATCGATTCCCGCTTGCTTAGCCACTTTTGCATATCAAAGCCTTTGACCTGTCGGCCCAACGCTTTTTGCTTTTTTGGATGGTGGGCGGCCAGTATTGCGTTGGCCGATGTGTCATCCTCAAACAACTTGGCTTTCGAGAACATCATGAATTGTTCGACGCTCTGAAACTCGAAACCGTGGTAAAGAAACTTGCAGGGATGCCAGTTGCTCAGTGCATCGTCAGCGCCGAAGAACAACGTAAAGTTGCCGATCTCACGCATCGAATAGTCCTTCAAAAACAGAAAATGGGCCGCCGAAGCGGACGGATTCGATGCGCAGAGAAGCGCGCTCGAAAACTCTTTAGCAACGCGTGTTTGCTGAAGGGTTCTCGGCTATCGAAAGTCAAAGAAGGTGAACCGGCCCCGAAGGGCCGGCAAATGAGGTTAGCGGAACTACTGGATTCGCTTCACCAGGTGATGCCCGCCATCGAGTTCAACCTGCTCTCCGACCCGCAGAGCGCCAATGCGTTGAATATCGACTGCGTCATACCCATTGTCGCTATGAAAGTAATCCTCCGACACGGTGTTCGTGCGTGGGAGGACATACGTTTCATCCCAGGTAGCGTCGTAGAGTCGTGCCATTGCGGTCCTTACACGAAGGTGGTCGATTGCACGGCGCTCGCAATTTCGGCTTCGAGTTCGGTCCTGTCAGCAAGTGCGCTGGCCAAGAACCGGTTCATCGCGTCAACTTGATCGAGCTTGTTCGTCCAACCCCTGCCGTACCGATACTGGCCAAGGATTCTGACGTCTTGCTGCCGTTCCTCCAGATGAAGGCCCAAGCGATGCAAAAGATCCGTCATGCGATCGCGCTTGTCTTCCAGCGTTTCACTCGGATGTGGCTCGTAGTCAACGGAATCGGCGGTTGCCTGGCCGGTCGATTCAGATGTCGGATCAGCCGCGCGTTGATCGATCACGTGCGTCTCACCGGAGGCCTCAATCAGCGCGACTGCCTGATTCGCGGCTTCCAACGCTGGTACCGCACCGTCTGCACCGTCAAGCAAAGCGCCCAAGTCGATATCCGCGTCGAGCACCGTCAGCATCTGCTTCTGACGGACCGCTTGGCCATTCTCGTCAATGCGCGTGATGTCGAACTCACGCTTTGAAAGCCAGAACCGCGTGCCGGTCAGCCGGCCGCGCGCGAGCGCTACCGTCTGCATGGCGCCATACGCTTTCTGAAGAACGTAGATGGAGTTGGTGGGCAGCTCGATCAGCCCGAGACCCTTGATTTCGGGGATCACGAACAGAAACGACGCTGAGAGATTGCATTTGCGCGCCTGATACTGAGGACATGCATGCGGATCGCACTTGCCATCGGGTATGTCGTCATCCTGTCGGTGAACAATCAGTCTGCCGCCAAAAGACCTTCTGACGCGTGTGGCTCGCTCATCGCGTTCGACTGGCGCGTAGGTCTTGCAGTAGCGCACGCCGTCCGGGCCATACTGCGAGAAAAACTGGCGGCTCGTCGTCGTGTAGACCGCCATTTCGTTGGGGACGTTTCGAAGCCAATCGTCGAAGGCAAACATCACCGGAAATCGATAGAGCTTCATGCCATCGCCCCGATCCTCGCCATACATCCGGGTGATCTCGTCTGCCGTCGCCGGGTTGGAGAAGTCTGAACGCCTGCACACGAAGTACGGAACGTTCTTCGGCACCAACGCGTTTCTGAGCTTCAGTTTGCTCTCGAGGGTTTTACCGATCGTCTCGTATGAGTCGCCGGCGGCCACCATCGTGTTGTACAGATCAACGGCTTGTTGATTCGCCTGCATTGCGCGCGTAAGAACTTTGATACCTGGGCGAATCTTGCCCATGGTTGGAGGCCGGAGGGCCCGCTCCTCGACCAGACTGCGCGGCGTGAGGTCCAGCATCGATACAACTGCATTCATGATTTTGAACTCGCGAGAAAGAAGATGGCCGCGGTGCGCAGTTTGGTCGCCTGAGATTGGATCTCGCCGGCGGCCGCAACTCCTCTGCGTTCGGTCACTTGATGGATAAATACGGAACGCTCGGCATCGCTGAAGCTTGCGACTCGAGCCACTTCACAGCGTGTGCGCCACGCATTCGAGGTTGTGTCCCATTCAGCACGCTCAAATTCGATCTTGTCTTTGATCGCATTTGCAATGCGCTGATTGAGGCGGTCTTGCAGCAACATAAACACCTCCAGAGAAAGCCGATCGGAAACCGATAGGCGAAAAAAAAGCCCGCTCCGGTTAGGGAGCGAGCTTCGAGAAATGGGGAAATGAGACCTACACGCCACGTCCCTTCTGGGGACGTGGCGCACAGGGAGCCAGTAAAGGCTCTATCAGAGGACGTAAAGTCGTCCTCGCGCAGCATGGTCACGCCGCGCAACAGCCCTTTTCGGAAAATACATTCCGCCGCAGGAATCACGGATCAGCCAACTTCGATCGTTCTACCCAGAACAGGCTCTGGAGAGAGAACACCCGAAAAACTGGGTTCGAACGATGTACCCGGTCGCCAAATGAATGCGAGCCAGACGGTACGAGTATCACGGCTGAAATTGGGGAGTGTTTAGCTAGGCACTCAGCACAAGAAGATATCCACACCAGGAGCTAACTGGTCGGAGCATGCTCAGAAGCACGGCTTTGGAGAGAAAAGATGGACTCCGGGATGGGAGTCGAGGTCGATGCGTCAGAGACGCGGGGTATGGATTGAAGTATTCCGGGAAATGGATGCGCTGTGGACTCGAAAGGTCACGAATTTGATATGTCTTTCGACGGTACGACCGGTTTTCATTGATCGAGAATCTATGTCTGAGAGAGCACATACAGACCGAGAAAACCATGTCAGCTGTTCCACAGGAAACGCCCGAGGATAAGGTCCCCGCAATCCCCGCAGCTTCGCCGAATGCCGAAATCGAGTCGGGCCTCAAGCCTCTCGCCAGGCTCACGAGCGACGACCGGATTGCGCGCATCATTCCCGACACCCATGCTCAGACCGAGCTTCAGTACTATTCAAAGTTCGCGCGGGAGTTCCTCCGCGCCCACTATTACTTCTGTTCCGCCAAGATGTCCGTGGCGAGGGGCGGTAAGCGGATTGCGATCGAGGAAGAATTTCGAGTCGCCGACGAGTGGTTTAAACGGGCGTTGGCGCAGACCAACAAATTGCCTCGGCGCAACCTCGGCATGAAGCCCAAAAGCGTTACCGTCGAAATGAAAAACGCTCTATCTGGACGGCTTGTGCGCTTGCTCTCTATATACGACGTGATCTTTCTCAGAACCCTCGAGGGCCTGTTCCTTGGCGTCGTGTCAGCACATCAACGCCAATCAGCGTTGGCGGCTGCCGAGGCGCGGCTTCACCAGTTTCCCTTCATCTGTATACCGGATAGCGATCGATACGCGCCCGAAGGCGTCCTGCTGCCCGATCCGGATAAAGCTAGTTAGGCTTGCCAACTGAGACGCCGGCGCTGGATTGACAGCGCCACGCGGGCGGTACGCTCAAACCTAGACAATGAAAACGAGGTCCTCTATGGATTTACGCGATATCCAACGGCTTCACGCGCAATTCGCACCCGACATGACGACCATTGATTTGCCGCGACAAATCGCAGCGCTTCCAGCACCGGCCAATGCTGGCGGCAATGAAGTCGCCCCGACCATGCGCCGGCGGTGGGCCCAAACTGGACCCATTACGCGTTTGAGCGTTCTCGCAGCGGCCGCAGCGGTCGTTGTGGCAATGGCCGGCATGGGTGCTGCCTCGATTTACAAAGGACTAAGCACCGCGCAAAGGTCAATGCCGGTCACAGCGACCGCGCCTGCGAATACACAGACGGCACAGTCGACCAACAACTCCAGGGCCGATGCAAACCAAGTCAGGGAGATCGATGCGGCACCGGCGCAACCCGTGATGAATGCACCCGGACTCACTTCGAGTGACCTCGCAGGCGCCTCGATGTTAGGGCTGACAGCTGAACAATTCCGAAAATCGCTCAAGGCGAGCAGCACGCCGACTCAGGCAGCGCCCTCGGCACCCGCACAATTCACAGCCGAGTCCGAACGCGCCGCGCTCTCCCCCATCCACCGAAGCACGCCGCGCAGCAGCATCGCACCTGCTGTTGCCCCGAACTCCATCCCCAGTGCAACGATAAACGCGCTCGCGGTTTCACCAGCGCCCGCTGCCGCTATCAAGCCAGTGGAACCTGTCGTCGTGCAACAAGTGCCTCAGCAATCGGTCAGCGTCGCGCCGGTTACGGCGAGCGAGGCGACTCCGGTTGTCAGCACCGCATCGGCCGCAACCGCAACGAAACAGACGCATCAGTCCCGTCGTCGGATCTCGAAGCCGCGCGTCGAACAGGAAAGCGTCGCTGAACCGACTACGTCAACGCGCGCTGTCACGCCATCCGCTCCAGCGGCCCGGACAGGATCGAACGAAGTACAGATGTTCTAGGAAGCTTGGACATGAAAAACGAACTTTACATCACCCTCATCGCCTCCGGCTGTGCGATCAACGGCGACATGATCGTCGATCATGGCGTCAGTTGCTTTGGCTTATGCGCGGGCAGCATGATCTCGACGCGCGGCTTGCTGCATATCGGCGAAGGCGGCCTGGTCAAGGGCAGCACGCAAGGCGAGCACGTACGCATCGACGGGCGTGTCGACGGCAATGTTCACGCCCGCGATTCGCTCGAAGTCAACGGACATGTATCCGGCGACATTTTGTATAGCGGCACGATACGCTTAGGGCCGAACGCATCGCTTAACGGCACGCTTAAGCGCGTTGCTCGAATGATGACGATCGACGTGGCTCCCGCAAGCGACGCAACGCTGGACGAAGAAGCCTCGGCACCTACGCCGGCCGCCCCAATCGTCGCCGCTTCAGAAAAAGGCGATTCGAATGTGACTGAGCTCCACCGCACCGCAGCGTTCTGAACCGTGCCTTGTCGAACGGACCAGTAAGCCCGCGTGGGCGACGATCCGACTGAAAGCTATGCCGTGGATCGCGGCCTCTCACACCTGGTCGCAATTACGATGACTACAAAAGCCGAAACCGACTACCGAAGCGATACTTGGGAAGCCGCAGCGCAGGAAGCGGCGTTCGCGGATTTGTGCTTTTGCATGCTATCTGATGGTCGGTTTATTAATCGCCATGCGATGCCTGACACGATTGCGCACCGCAGCCCGTTTGTATTGCCTGATGCATTCCTGGCCGCACTTCTGGAAACAAGCTTGCACTTAGCGGACTAGGGTTTATACTTATTTTGTCTCCTCCATGTCTCCACTGATATGGATTAAGCCCGCCACCTGAGCGGGTTTTTTTTTGTCTCGTGTATCCGATTCGTCGGGATCGCTTTTTGCATCTTAGTCTTCGCTGCCAAATTCAGGCGCATAACCGAAACGGAGGTTTGCTATGAATAAGGACCAAGTGAAGGGCACTGCAGAGAAGGTGAAGGGCAAGGTCAATGAGGCTGTGGGCAACGCCACGGACGATCCCAGCCAAAAGGCGAAAGGCCAGCTACAGCAGGGTGCCGGCGAGGCGCAGAAACAATATGGCGATCTGAAGGAAGACGTGAAGGATGCACAGAAGCGCACTCCGTAAGCGCAACTGTTCGTGAAAAACGCCGGGTCTTCCCGGCGTTTTTTTATCCGCGCTGCTTCCAGCCGCAAGCTCGTTCTGCTCGGCTCATGGCAGCAGACTCATTTTGCTGCAGTAAGGGTTAACACGTAAATAGCAATAATCCTTTGTCATCTTCGCGGTTAATCTTAAGCAGACGTTTACCTACACTAGAATCACTGAAACGCAATCGGGTGTTTGCGCAAAAACAAGATTCGGAGGTAAGCATCATGAAACTCTCAACCCTCATCGTGGCTGCAGCCCTTGCAATCCCCGCTGTGTCGTCGTTCGCTCAATCTAGCCAGGCACCTGTTACCCGCGCTCAAGTGAAGTCGGAGCTGGTGCAGTTGGAAAAGGCCGGATACAACCCGGGCACGGGCGACCGCACGAGCTATCCGGTTCAAGTACAGGCAGCGGAAGCCAAGGTGGCCGCCCAAAACGACCAATCGAGCTATGGTGGGGTTGCTGACGGTACGTCTGCCTCGGGCAGCTATCACGCCCCTGCGCACACCGGTGCCACTGCCATGGATCCGGTCTACCGCGCCCTTTAAGGCGACTGCGCAGTCTGGTTTTGACCGAAAAAAAAGGCTGCTGTCGATACCGACTGCAGCCATTTTGCTTCTTCAGGACCTCCCCCATCGGCTTAGTTGCCGGTGGATTGCCCAGCGCAAGTGCCTGGGCTTTTTTCCGTTTCCTGTATCGGTTTCGCCTCGTGTGCTCAGCATGCCGCCTACGCCTTTATTAACCGCGCGTCTGCGGCGTACACATTTAGCAACACCTGTAACGAAAAGTAAGCCGAATGTGGGGAAGCCCACACAAGGCCGGGTTGGGAGTCAACTACTATGCGGTTGCTGATCGACAAAAAACGCCCGACGATAAAACCAAAAAGCAGAGGCAGCAGGTCAGTTACGAGAGAAATACCGCCAAGGCGGTAACGGGGGTTCCCACCTTGGTTTGAAGGCCCGGCACATGTCCGGGCCTTTTTCATTGGCGCCTAAGACGCCCGTTTGGTGACGCGGATGGCGTACTCGTTACTCGTCACCAAATGCATCCTTCGCGATCATCGTCCTCACGCCCACCGGCACGGTCATGTCGACACGTTTGCTCCACTCGTGACCGGCATCAACCGAAGACAGCTCGATTAGTACGTGGACAGTGTTGTCCGAGTTAAAAGTCAGTACGTTGGTATCCACATAGAGGCTGTCGGCGGTCTTACTCGGGACGGCAAACCATGATTCCGTCCGATGCACCTGAACCGCGGCTTCCTCGGTTGTATGAAGGGTCGGGATGCCAACATGGGTGTCAAACTGGTATTGAATGTGCCGAGGCCGAGCGTTCTCGCGCGAGCCGTCGATAGTCATCTGCACCACAGCCTGCTCAAGGTTCTTGAAGTCACGCCACTGGCCATTGACGCAAGTAAGCAAAGCGGTCCCGGCAGTGCCTTCGGTCAAAAAGCCGTTCGAAGGGCATGCATCCCCCGCGGACACTTTAGCGGTAGATACGGTGCCAACCGTATTCACGAGACCGATGCTCTGACCGTCGGCGGCCGTGATTCTGGGCCTAGCTGTCTCGGAAACCGTTGTGTCCTGCACAGCTATAGACTGCGCGCAGGCGAGCGTCACGTAGCAAAAGGAAAACGCGATTAGGAGTAGTTTTTTCATCTGTGATTTTGTTTTAGCGATTGCCGGATCGAGTCGATTGACTAAAAATTTCGAATGCATTCGCTCGTGCGTTTTCGCCGGTTTATGCGGCTAAAGAACGTCGCGTGTTTGCATTCTTGAACAAGAGGCCTGCGGCCCTCGTAGACAGGAGCGATAGGGCGACGAGGGCAGCTACAAGGAACGCAAAGGATGACCGCGACGCGGATTGAGCGCGCACTACGTTCTCTCTTTGCTGCTGGAACGCTATGCGCCGCTTTTCCATCTTTTGATTCAGCTCGTTAATCGAACGGAACCCATACTGCGTGAGAACAGTTTCCTGCTCGTCCCCGGTCAACCGCTCTACTATCTGCAACGTCCGCATATCTTTCGCGGCGTTGGCCGCCTCGCCAACAATCGCTAAGGTGGCGGCGGAGCTCGTGGCGAGGGATGTGAGGGCGATTGCGGAGCCAATGGCAGTTGCTCCTGCCGCCACGACTAAAGCGGCGCCGATTGCCTTCTGTCCAAAAATCAGTTTCTGTTTCAACTTTATTCCTTGTTTTGTGTAGCACTTCGCTTATTGAACTTGCTATGCAGCAAGCGCCGAATCAGCGGTCGCCTCGATTTGCGCTTCGGTCACAAACCTGGACGCAAAATTTTTGGCCGTGCCTGAAATCATCAACGACTCGCGCGCGCGGGTCATCGCTACATAAAATAGCCTCCGCTCCTCGGGTTCAGTCGATTTGGCATCCGGCACGATCGTCTCTTCGGAGCGTGCGATCCACACGTGATCCCATTCCAGCCCTTTGGCGCTGTGCATGGTAGTGAGAATCAATGCGCCGGGCTTGGCCTGGTTGTTCTCCTGACGCATGAACAGCAGCCGTTCGGCGAACGTTCCCGAGAGCCTTGAAAGAACGTCGTACGTCGATTGAATCGCACGAATCGCTTGCTCTTTTTTTGCGTACTTCAACATCCACTCGCTGACCCCGGAGAGCGTCAACGAGTAGAACTTCCGATCGCAGAGCCCGCGCCATTCGGCAAGCCGCTTCATGAATTCTCGATAGTTCGTTGCTACGTCTTCGGGCAAACCCAAATCAACCAGATCGGCCCTGCTGCGCTGCTGAAGTTCGACACCCATGTCCGCGTGAAGCGCCCGCAGTTGCTCGGCGCGCAAGCCGAGGTGAGCCAGCACCGAATCCAGCCCGGTTTCCTTCACCCGCTCAACGATCTCGAGCAGATTGCACATGAGCGCGCCTTCCGGCCGACTGAGCACCGAAGATCCCGACGCACGGTAATACTTCACACCGTGCGACCGACAAACAGCCTCAAGTGGATCGAGAATCCGGTTTGTTCGAGCGAGAATCGCGCAGGACTGTTTCGCAGTAAGCAACGGTCCGAGTGTCTCGACGGCGGCAACGGCCTCTTCATACTCGTCTGCGTGCCGCGACGCCGCCACCCGGCCGCCTACACCCTTCTCGGCGCGCAAAACCTTTGAGATGCGATCGACGTTGTTGCGGATAAGGCGATCGGCGGCCGTCAAGATTTCGGAGCGACACCGATAGTTGCTCCCAAGCACCACCGGTTTAGCGTCGAACTGCTTGATGAATGCTTCCATCCCCCGGTAGCCCAGCGCTTCGCGAAACGCGTAGATGCTTTGATCGTCGTCGCCAACGACCGTCACAATCGAACCGGCCTTCGCATGTAGCTCGATCCAGCGGTATTGAAGGGGATCGGTATCCTGAAACTCGTCAACGAGGAGAAAAGTGAAGGGATACGGAAGGATTGTTCCGTTTTCCATGCCCTCGACTGCCAGACGCAGCATGTCCTGAAAATCGATCTTGCCGTTTCTCGCCAAAGCGTCTTGGTAGGCCGCGTACAGTTGCCCGTCTTCGCTTTGCGGATCGAATTTGCCGAAGTTCGTCTTGATCTTTTCGATCGTTGGAATGACGTCTTCTGCCTTTCCTTCCCGCCCTATCTCCTGCATCACCCGGATGAGCAATCCAAGCCGGTCGCCGTCGGACGCGATGTCGAGTGGCCGGCTGCCCGGCCGCTGCAACTGCTTATATGCAAGTGAGTGGAAGGTTCCAGCTATCAAGCGTTTCTTAACCGCCTTGCCGGCGGTAGCAAGGATGCGGTCGCGCAGCTCGAGCGCGGCATCTTTAGAAAAAGTCACCGCGCCGACCATCACAGCGTCTTCCTGAAGCAGGAGCGCCGCCTTGGTCGCGATCGTTTTGGTTTTGCCCGCGCCAGGACAAGCGATCGCCACGCAGTTCTGGCGCAACTGGGCGACTTCCCGTTGCTGGGGGTTCAGTTCGTCCAGCATCGCGATACCCTTACAAGCCGCGCACTGTCGTCATCAGGCGGAGGTGCGTCATGTAGCCACGCAAGCCCAACGGGTTGAACTTCTTCAGGAACCGCACGGTTTCGTCGTCGACGTCCGACTGATCGCGAATACCGTTCCACACCATGAAGTCGTAATGATCCATGGCTTTGTCGAACTTCATCAGCGCGCTCAGGATACGCATCGAAAACCGCGAGTAGGCTTCGACCTCGATCTCCAGCGCCGGCATCGGAATGGTCGGCTCGAACACAAAATCGTTGGCCGCGCGAAGCTCGGCTTCCTTCGATACACGATAGCCTTCGGCAACACGGTGCTGTTCTTCGACGTATTCTTCGAGCGACTTAAGCTGCTTGTCGAAGAAACCATTCACGGTTTCTTTGTTTTCGCTGCCAAATGTGGAATTGCCGAATCGCTGCATGTTGATGCTCATGCGGTTCAGGTACGGCCACCACTGTTCGAAAAGCGGCTTCAGCCGTGTGTGGTTCAGGCGTACATGCGCCGATACGACGGCGGCACCAGACAACTGGCGATCAAGAAGTTGACGGCCGATTTCGCGGCGGCGCTTGATGATGGCGATGCGTTCTTCGCCGGGCAGGTCACGAAACAGCTTGCGGGTCTTGGCGACTTCGGCGCGTTTCATGGTCGCGTCGTCTTGGGAAATCACGCCTTCCTTTTGCAACCGGTCGGCGTCGGCCTCCATTTGGGTCAGCTCAAGCTCCAGCTCGCCGTCATCGGCGCCGTCACTGACGGTGGCGGGCGTCGGAACGCTTGCTAACAAAACGGGTTCCAAAACCGCGCCGTTATTGGCGGCATTCTTATCGACTAGCGTTTCTGCAACAGTGCTCATTCGGCCTCTCCTGGCGGGCATGTGCCCGTTGGTGGTTGGAAAACAAGGCGCGCGGAGCGCTGCCCGTGATTGCCATTGTTACGGGACGTCGGGGATAGCAGCATTGAAAACACGCGCTATTTCGTACGGCTTTGTTCGGTTGGCCCTGCATCGGGCGGGAGAAGTGCCAAGTTGCAAAACCAACAACTTGTACTCACTGGGCTAATCGGCAACCCCCAAAAAAACAGGAGGGGTTATACGGCGTATAACCCCTCCTGAAGAAAGCTCACGGTTTTCGTACGTCTTTTCGCGCTAATCCATACAAAACCCTTTCTATCTGGCAGATTGGAACGACTCGGCTGCCTTCCAAAGCAAGCCGCCTAGCAATGCTGCAACGACCAGCCAATATGCGGCAATCACGGGAATCGGGACAACAAGAACACCGAAAAGCGTTCCGAGAACCATTAGAAGACCATGCCCAGCCAGATGAAACGACAAAGGACTCACGAAGCCTGCCGCAGATGCTTTTATTTTGCGCCGGGCGGTTCCGTCGAAGAACATGGCTATAGCGAAAAGAGCCGTTCCCACGATCCAAAGCTTCATGACCATCGCCCGATACATCATGCGATAGACAAGCAGCCAAAAATTCTCCGTCCACGTATGAGCGAAGGTTGAAAATCCGCCGTCCGTCATGCCGCCAACCGGTCCCGAGGCGGCGAGCGTCCTGCGCAGCAAGCCGTTTTCGACAAACGACCGCCTGAATAGTGCGTTAGCCGAGCGCGTAGCCTCGTCTGCGCGATCGACACCTATCGATGCGACCAACGAAGCCGTTTCCGCCTCGGGGATCTCGAATAGCGAGCGTTCTGGAATGGCCGGCATCACCGCGATGGCGAGCACCGGCACGAGCAGAAACCAAACTTTGAGGTGCGAGCCGAAGCGACTAGCCATGATGGAAAATCTGCAAAAGGATCAGTGCCGGAACCGAGACAAGGGCAAACAGACCCAGCCAGAAGAAACCAGGCCGTCGGTCTGCAATCGTCGCAAGCGCATAGCATCGGGCAGGGGCACCGACCGAAAACTCCGCCGGTGGCATGGCCCCAGGTTCGTCAAATGCGGCGACAGTATCCAGCGCCCGCCGCGCGGTGCGTTCATCAACGCCCGACAACTTCGCTATGATCGAAACGGTGAGCGACATCATATTCCTCGAAATAAACGCGGAAAGCTTCGCCTTGCAGCACGCGCGAAGCGAGTTGAAACGCTGCTGTGCGCTCCGTAATTTGTTCGGGACACCGTTCGTCGATGGTCTCGAACTCACAATTCGCGTGGCGTTCTTCGAACAGCGGAATCGGCTCGAGCATCGGCGACCAAACGCTCAGCTTTTCTCCGCGCTTGGCGACATAGCGACGCGCGTATAGCGCCTTTGCGGGCTCGAAGAGACCTTGCATGAAGGCGATATGCTGATCGCCGCTACGCTTGGCGCGTTTAAAACCGCTCAATGCGGAATCAATCATTTCGGCAGCCAGCGGCCCTTTGTCACCGCGGAACCGCTCGCCAACGAAGTCGACCACGCGGGAACACGCGAGCTCAAGTTCGGGTGCCACATTAAAAACCGGGATGAGCTTGTGCGACAGCTTGTGGTCGCGAATGATGTTTTTGAATGCGACAGACATGGTCTTTTTTATTAGCCTTCGATGATGGGAATACGACCTTGATACACCGCACCGCCCGAGATGCGCATAAAGTACTGCAGATTCGGCAAACTGTGAATTAAGCGCATTGGGATAAGTGGCGCCTTTTCGAGTTGAAGGGTGCGTGACTGCGAGCCACTGAACTCCATGGCGTGCGACTCGGTCGTGGTGTTCGTGCTGTTCGAAATATTGACCACGCGGATCGCCGTTTCACCGACCTTGTCCGAAAACCACTTAGCCGTGTCGCTGTCTTCAAGCCTAAGGATTATTTGGTTATTCAGGTTACCCAAAACCTGCAGCATTTTTGCAGCGTTTCCGAGCTTCGCTTCAAGGTCGGCGCGCGCCTGGAACGCGACAAACGCCTTAAACCCAGCTCCGCGACCCTTGTTCAGGATCTGAATCACCTGTTCGTTGATGGCTTCTGCGATCTCGTCGATGATCAGGACGACGTCGGGCTTCTCGGCGTAGAAGTTATAGATCGAGCCGCAAACCGCCGCAACGTCCGACAATGCCATTGAGGCGATCGCCTTCTGCACAATGTTATTCGAAAGGGAATCGAGACCCATATACAGCACGGCTTTTTGCTTGATGATTTTGTCGATATCCCATATTTCGCGCTCGTCGTCAAAATCGTCGGCTTTTGGCGCGAGCATCAACCCGGTTTCGCCCGTGGCAAGCATCTGGAGAAGTGGTAGTGCCGAGGCGATAATCCGCATGTAGTGCTCGCGGTCATGAGTGTGCGTCGCGATTAGACCATCGAGCGTTTCATGCCCGCGGTCCACCGAGGCAAACCGGTCGATGTAAAGCTTGGCCATTCCGTCAACCAAGGAAACATCATTCTTGCCCTTCGTTGCTTGCTGAACGGTCGAGCTTACGACCAGCGTTTCCCAATCGGGCAGGCCGTGCTCAACGAAGAAGCGGCGTAAGCAGCGGTCTAACAGCGTGCCAATGCCGGATTGCGCGTATTTGAGGATGGACCGCAGATTCGGCTTGTCGCCAACGTACAGTTCACCCTTGACGGCGCGGTCGATAAACAAGAACGCGAAGTCCCGAAACGGCCCCTCTTCCATCAACTGAGCGATTCGCGAGGGAATTTCCGACGGCTGCGACCAATTCTCCAGCGGGTTAAGGCGGATCGACTCTGCCGGTTTCGCCTGATTGAAATAAAGGAATTTCCGGCCGGCGCGCTTGCACTCCTTCTCAACGCGCTTCTTCCAGTCGTCATCGTTCTTCGGATCCACGATGATCAGCACATCCTTGGGATTGTGGATCACCTGCGTGGAGATGACCTCGTAAGTACGAGTCTTGCCAGAACCGGTCGTGCCACCGACGAGCGTATGGCCACCCATCGCCTTGTAGTGAAACGGCACGCGAACCTTTTTGGGTTCCATCCCGTGAATCCAGGAAGATCCCTGAGGCATGCGATCGCGCACGCTGTCTGCCGGCGCGAACACCGACTCAATGCGCGCTTCGACCGCGCGGCCCAACTCCGTCTTGTTCAACCAGCGCGGTAACGAAGGAATATCAGTGGTCGGCATGCGCAGAATATCGTGAGCGATCTGCGTATGCTTCTGCGTCCATTCAAAGCCGGTGCCGAGATACATCGAATCCTCGCGCTCGCGCATGTTTCTCTGCGTAGCGAGCAGCTTGGATATGTGTATCTTGCTCAGCCACTTGGTCGAGATCGCCATGCGAAAACTCAACGCGCGCCAGATCTGCACGCCTCGCATCATCAGCAGCGCCAGGCCGAACAGAGCGAATGCCCAGCTATACGGCATGCCTGACAGAAGAATGCCGACAATCGCCACGGCCCATACCACGGCCGGTCGCACTTCATAGATTGGTCGGAAGTGGTTGATGTAGTTCATATGGCTGGACGCTCCATGATGATCCGCCCCGCTCGTTCCACGATGCAGATGTCGTTTCCGTGCGCCCGCATGAGCAAGCTACGTTTTCTCAGTTGCTCAACCAGCGCGTCGCTTGTCATGCCGTACGCACCAATCAGCCGTTTTTGAACCGTCAACCCCTTTTCTTCCCAGGCAACCTTCGCTTTGCCCGTTGCGACATCGTCCGCCAGTGCCCGGAAAAACTCGCGCATCATCACGGACCCGGAACCGAACAACTCGTCGAGTTCCTTGTCAATGGGTCCGCCGCGACCTGTTTTGGGAGCCGGCACCGTCACCGCCACGGGATCCACGGCGACGGGATTGCCCGCCTCGGAACGAGTCTCACCCGTACTCGGCGACGCTGCCAACGCTTCACTGCGCTCCAATGCGTCAAGCAAGGATTGCGAGAACTGCGGCGTTATCGCTTCCGGACGGGGCCCCGTTGGAGGCGCCGCCGCAATGTCGGGGGATGCCGCGCTCGCATCTACCCACGACACCGGTTTTGCGGCGCTGGGCGAGATCGGAAGTGGCTTAGCACCATCGACGGGAACTACGGGAACTACGGGAACTACGGGAGCGGCAGGAGCGGCAGGAGCGGCAGCGGCTACGCCCGGCGCGGACGCGGGCGAAACACTTGGCGCGACCGGCTGCGGTTGAATCTCAAGGGCGACGTGAACGGCGGAAGGGACATCGAATTTGACAGGTGCAAACACGCCGCGTTGCGCCTTGCGCTCGAAGTCGACCGCCACATCCATGGCTTGACGCACCACCTTGTGCACCAACGCCTCAAACCCTTGGGGAGAACGTTCAGGATTGATGGCGCCAAAAAGATCGGCGAGCACCGCCGTGTCGAGTCCTGAAAGCAGTTCCGCCGTAATAACGGTCTGCGCGAACATTGCCGTGCGCATCCGTTCGCTTTTCAAAGGTGCCATTCGGCGCTCAATGGTGTATCCGCCATTACCAACCCAGGTCCCGAACGCTCCATGCGCGGCAGGATTCCAACGCGTGAGGTCCACAAGCCGCGTGAATTCAAAGTGACGGCACGGCTCGTCGAGTAACGAGCAGGCTGCGGCCAGGAACACGGCGAAGTTGTATTGGGGCTCAAGCCGCCTGCGCTTCTCTGAGGTCAGGTCGGCCGCAAATTTCTGCCCGCCGGCGAGCCGCATCGCGTAGAAAGTCGATTCAACGGTTGCCCTGAACGCCCCGCCCGGCTCACGATGAAGCTCTGGTGTGAGCGGCATTGATGAAAACCACAGTGCGCAGCGCGTCAGCACAGAAAGCCACTTGCGCTCGAACTCGGCCTGCGTGCTTTCATTCGCACACTGTCGAACTAACTCGATGCGCTTCTCGTAGAGCTTGAGCAGTGCGCCAGCGTCAATAGGTTTGTGGATTTCAGACATATTAGAAAAGCCCACCGGTCGCAACCTTGGTAGCCATGCGCACCCCGCCCGTGCCGCTTGCGCCCGCTCCGCCGCCAAAGATACCGGCAAGCTTCGGAATTTCTAAAGAAAGCAATAGCATGAAGACTGAAAGATCAAACACATATCCCCCGTTCAGGGTGGTATGCGCGCCCACTGCGCCCGCCTTCGAAAATGCCGAGGAAACCGCTGTATTAACCAAGCCCATCAAAATCGACACGACGACGATGTACATCCCGGCACTGATCATCCAGTCGAGCCACTTTTGGAAATAACCACGGGTGTACGAGGAACAGCCTAATGCCAACGCGATTGGCCCAACGACAATTCCGATTGCGGCCTGAATCTGGCCCACTGCCGTGAAGTACGCGTAGAAGATCGCAGCGACTGTCATCACAATAAATGCAAGCAGCAAGACCACCGCATCGCCCAATGCCTGAGCCGGATGAGTCAGCGTGCCCCAGACACCGTAGCTCTCTTTCATTCCGTCGAATATTGTCCCGCCAAGGCGTGCCATTTGACCCGCCACATCCGGGCTAGAGCCATTGATCGCAGTCGCGAGGTTTTGGAACCACGTCCAAAATCCCGTCGCCGACGTCGCGTACCCAAGATACAGCGCGAGGAAGATGCCAAGCACAGCGATCTCCTCGAACACTGCGATCCAAGCCGATACCGGATGATGCGTTCCGGCAAAGCGAACGCCTGCAAGAACGATCGTTATCACGCTGAGCGCCCACGCAAATTTGTTCGCCTCGGGCAAGACTTTCTGGCTCAGTGTGACCGCATTCGGAATCAGATTGACTAACAAGCTCGCGATTTGTGTGACCGCGTCGCCCGTGCCTTGGCCAAGGTCACCGGGCTTCGAGATGCTCGCGAGTGCGTTCGCCGAATCTCCAGTGGTTTGGGTCGCCCCAGGCGTGTCGGCCGGTGTTACCAACTGCGCGTGAGCCATTTGAGATCCGAAAGCTGCTAACAACACCAGTGTGATCGCAGCACTTTTCAGTCTGCGCCAACATGTCTCGAAGAGGATATTCATCATCATTGACCCAATACTGTCGAGGTTGCGATCGAGCTCTGATAGGCAGCGCGCTCCTGATCCTGTTTGGACTGCAACGTTGCCCGCGCCGCGTTGGATGCGGTCGCGTCAGCGACCTTGGCCTGCGTATCCACAGCCTCGCTTTGCTGCTTGGCCGCCATCATGGTCAACATGTCACCGTTCTGGCTGGACACGATATCGAGCATGTGTGTCGTAAGTTCCGCGGTCGCTTGCTGCGTCGGCGATAGATTCAACTGATCCTGTATTTCTTGGCGGCGTTTGGCCAAAGCACCAACGTGCGATATGACGTCGTTACCCTGCTGAAACAGTTGTTTTGCGGTCGTGTCGTTGTTTTGCAGCAGCGTGTTCTGGTCGCTCAGCCATTGTTGCGGCGTCTTGCCGGACTGGGTCACAAGCGAGACAACTTTTGTCAAATATTGCGCGTTGCTTTGCAGGCCACCGTAAAGGGACTTCAGGCCATCGGTGTATTTACTCAAGCCGCCAATGTCGCCCGCAATCGTCTGCGCCTGCGAGAGCATTGCTGCGGGATTCAGATTGGTTGCCTGCTTGAGCTGGTTCAGCATCATCTGATACTGATAGATCAAGTTTGTATTCTGGTACACCTCAGACTTGACCGCTTCGGCCGCCGTAATCGTGTTCTTCGCAAAATTTGTCGGATCGAACACGATGCCCAAGGCGTGGGCGGCACTTAACGGTAGCAACGTCATCACGCAAATTGCAGCGAGCCTACCAACCGTTTTCTTCAACATGATCAATTGTCCTTTCGTTGATGGTTTTAAGCGTTTGCGAGCACATCACGCACGTACGCGTCCTGCCAGTTATCCACACGAGAGTTGACGTGCTTGTCCAAAATGGCCTGTGCCCGGCCGTCCGAGCGCAGATACGCGAGCGATTCTTTCGAGAACGTTGCCTGCAGCATCCGCGTCTGGGTCGCCGTGACCCACAGGTAGTCACGGTTGGGGACCGCATTCGCGATCATCTGAATCTGGTGATCCGTCAGCCCGAAGACATCGCGGTACAAGCCCTTGTTGTTGAGCGCGTCGCTATTGGGCAGGTAGATCAGGTTGGGGATGTTTTCTTTCAGAATCTCGAAGTTGGCGACTCGTGCCAGTTGTCCGAGAGACTGTGTTGCCATGAGTAGTGCCGCGTTGAGCTTACGAATCGTGACCGCCCAGATTTCCAGACGGGCGTAGAACTTCGGATAGGTAAAGAAGAAGCCTGCCTCCTCGATCTCGATGACGGTGTAGCGTTTGCCGTCTAGGATCTGAGCGATACGATAAAAGGCGTAATCCATGAAGAGCGCGGCCGCCACGGGATAGTTCTGGAACAAATCCCCCATCTCGATGGAGAGATCGTCAGACAGCGCAAAGCCGTCCTCGACATGATCGAAAAAACGGCCGTTTTTCTGGCCCTCTGTCCACACCTGTAGCCGTTCGCGCAATTCAGCGGGCAAAAGGGTGATCAAGCCTGAGAGGCGCCACTTGTCGGGCGAGTACGCTTCGGCCAGCGTCTTGATGCGCTCGAAGATCTCCGTTTCCTGCGTTGGCGTGCACGTAAAATCTTCGCCCTCGATGACAAGCTTCACCCACTCGGCCACGTACGGCCAATGTTTCGGATCGGAGAGGAGCGACAAAGGATTGACCGACGTTGCTGCTTCGAATCGGCCAGTGGCATCAATGAATCGGCCCCCACCAAGAAGCGTCGGGATGCGGGTCGATCGATCCTTGTCAAAGCGAATCCGGCGCGCGTTGTGGCGTCCGGTCTGCGACATGAAGTAGTTAAGAATGACCGACTTACCGGCTCCGATCGGTCCCACAACAAGCCCGTGCGCCTTGCCGCCCGGGTGATGCAGATCTACGTGTTGCAACGTGCGATGCCGTGTGGGCAGGCAAGTGAGGGGGCCGGTTTTCGTGCCCGATTGCTGCGTTAGCCACTCGTTGACTGTCGAGCCCTCGCCCACGCTCGTGAGTGGCGCGATATCGGAAACCGCTGGCGTCTCGACGAATTGCAAGCGTTTCTGCTGGTCCCATCGACCGGGCAAGGTCGCGCTCCACGCGGCAAACAGGTTTGTACGTTCCTGAATCACACCGAAACCTGCGTTGCCAATTACGCCCACAACCTGGCGCGTCGCGTCTTCGCACTCCTCGGGCGTACTTCCGTAGACGACAACCGAAATATTCGCGAACCCGTACTGCTGCCCTTCTGCGTCGAGTTTGGCCAGCGCCTCGCCCGCTTCCTTCGCGAGCATCTCGCGGCCTTCATCGTTCTTTTGCTCTTCTTTCGTTGCCCACTGCTTCAAGATTGCGATCGGATTGAAAGCGGCGACCTTGTAGAAACCGCGAATCTTTTTGATGTAGGCGCTCGCGCGCGACGTATCCAGAAAGCGGAACATGACGCACACGTCCAGTTCCGCGTCGACTTGCGCCAGCACGTCGAGCGCAGCTTCCTGAAAGCCCATCCATTCCTTCACGCCGATGATGCGCGCGTAGACCTTGCCGTGGGCCGACTCAAACATGAGTTCGGACGCGCCGATCGTGATCTCGGTCTCGGTGAGATGCGTGTCGAGCATCGTGACCGGATACCTCATACGGCGCTTGGGCGTGCTTGGGTTGGCTCTTTGATGCAGAAAAGACAGCGCGTTTTGCAGTTGCAAGCGCTTCATCTTGAGCCGCGTGACGCCGCCAGCAAAGCCGTCGATCACAGCTTCAAAGCGCTTGATTTCATTCTGAATTTTCGTGAGGTCGAAAACGAATGCACTTCGCGCGAGCACCAGGTCTTTCGCAGCCTCGAACATGGCCACCGCCAGATTCTTACCGCCCACGGTCATGTGATAGCCGACCTTATCAAAGATCCGCGAGATGCCCGTTTCCGGCGTGAACGCGAGCGCGAGCGAGTGTGAATTGCGGAAGTACTTGCCGCTGCCTATGTTCGCGCTATTGATGGCATCGATCCGGGCGTCCGCTTTGGACGCGAATTCGCCCGACGTTTCCCCCTTCACCCGGCGATGCGACATGCGCCACCACGCCGTGATCCGGTGGTCGAAATTGCGGCACGCGTGGTCGAGGTTTTCGCGCGCGGCGGTGATGTCCCCCGGGTTTGGCGTGTCGGCATCGATCCCCTCGAACTCGAACACGGTCAGCAGCGACCCGTCCTTATCCAGCACGATCTCTGGCGTGATCATGGTCATCCATGGCGCGATCTCCTGCACCGACCGCTTGGTGAACATGGATTTCAGCATGAGAGGTCCTGATCGAAGCCGTAGGGGCGCTTAAAACGCGCGCTGAACTTGGCATTGGGCCCCGGCTCGTAGACGTCCGGATAGCGGTTGTAGACGAGCATGACGATGCGCCACCATGGGTCGGTCGAGCTTTTCCAGCGCAGGAAAATGTGCACTAGTACGCCCACCACCAGAAAGGAAACGCTCCAACTCGTGTAGCACAGGAGCGCCGTCAGGGTGCCATTGAAAATGGCAAGGCCGCGATCGGCCCCACCCATCTGGCGCGGCAGCGATAAACCACGGCTGACCTTGTGCTGGCGCATATCAGCAGACTTGGGCAAGGTGGAAGTGGTCGCGCATGATCGGCACGGCAACCGATGCGATACCGAGGCCCACCAGCACCACCGAGAAGGTCTTGGCGATGTTGCTTTCGGAATTCGCCACTGCCACACCACCGATCGTGATCAGCACGATGCCGATGCCGTACAAGTACGGTCCGCTGATCAAATTACTGATCGTGCAGATGATGTCGGTGAGACCCGTCAGCGACGAGAAGTCGCCAGCAGCCATGGCAGCGGCCGAAACCAGGCTCAAGGCAGCGCCTACAAGGAGTGGCTTGCCAGGCTTGAACTTTCGTGCGACTGCAGCGGCGGAACTGAAAAACTTGTGTTTCATGTGATGCTCCCGATTAAAAAACGCGTTTGAGGTCGTAGTCGTTATTGCGAAAGCCCCGGATTTCGAGGATTTCGGAGACGTGGCGCATTTCGCCCGTGCGTTTGAAATGCACCACGTAGTTAAAGCAATCAGCGATGTTCTTGCGCATGTCTTCTAGCTCCCAGCGGGAGCCCGGCGGAATTCCGAGCATGGCGAGGCTCTCGAGGCGGCTGAGTGCCGTGCGAGCGTTATTCGAATGGATAGATGCAAGACCCCCGTCGTGGCCAGTGTTCAGCGCTTGGAGCAGGTCGTACGCTTCGCCGCCCCGTACTTCGCCGACGATGATGCGGTCGGGTCGAAAGCGCAGGCAGAGCGCCACGAGCAACTGAGTGGTGACGTTGGTATCTGCGTTCGAGAGCAGACGCACCCGGTTGGGAACATGTACCTTCAGTTCCATCGTGTCTTCGATGGTGATCACGCGCTGATCAGCTGGAATTGCCTCGATCATCGCGTTCAAAAAGGTCGTTTTTCCCGCCGACGTGCCCCCAGCGACAAGCACATTCTTCCGTGACTGGACCAGCGAGACCAGCGCGCGCATCAATGCTTCGTTCTCGATGCCGTCATCGAAGACGATCGCTTCCGCGATTTCCGGCCGGGCATTGGCGGCCGCGAAAGCGCCCATCGCAACGTAGTCGGACAGCGAGAGCTTTGATTCGCGGTGTTTGCGGATACTTAGTGCGTGGCCGTCGATGGCCGTCGGGTTCATCACTGCGGCAATGCGCAGGTTTTTGTGGCCGGCATTGATGATGCCTTTGTCGCTCCCTGCGCGTGCCGATTTGTCTACCGAGGATGCCAGTGAATGAATTGCGGCTTCCAGATGTGCCGGGCGAAGATCGACATTGACCTTCGACATGACGCCGCGGTGCTCGACCCAGACGTTGTGCACGTCATTGACCATGATTTCGGCTAGGTCGGGCGCGTCGAGCTGCTCTCGCAGGGGCGAAAGCGCTTCGAAAAACATGTTCACCGCTTCGGATTCGAGCGGGCGCAGTTTGAGTAAGTGGGTGTCGGCAAAGTCGGACATGCGTGCCTTTTGCGGCGATCTAACATCCGACTATTGTTCAGTGCCGCACATGCGAAGAGTCATCGAAAGACGAGCGAAATCGAGCGGCTTTCCGCGGATCGACGCCGAGCCTAAACATGCGCGCATGAAAAAGGACAATACGTCTGGCGAAGCGATGTGCCGGTCGAAAAGTGCTCAACAAGGGAAAATGAAGAGGGGGTTATACGGCGTATAAGGGCACCTTCAGAAAGACACGCAAAAAGACCCCTCTTTCCAGCTTCCACAGCGCTTTCTATTCAGCTAGGTGCTTGGATCTACTCGTATGGTCGGCTATTTCTCTTCCGCGAATAGACTAAAATCCAGCGATTCTGGTTCGAATGCCGTTACATCCTCGAACTCGGTCATTCAAAGCCCTTGTACTCCGTATAAGGACGCCCAAAGTCATGGACCTGTCATGCGTGTTGCCCGCCCTGTTCAACCGCTTCCCCAACCTCGTTGCGACTACTGCGGCGCGGCCGCGGTACTAGCGCACGCCGGCGATATCGCCTATCCATACCGCGAGGATCACGGGGCACTCTGGTTGTGTGAGCCTTGCCAGGCGTGGATAGGAATTTATTCACGCAGCACCCGAAACGTGCCGCTCGGGCGGCTTGCAAATGGTGAACTTCGGGAATTGAAGGCCAAATTGCATGCAGCGCTCGAGCCAATGGCCGCAGCTAAAGCACGGCGCGATGCATCATCAATCTTCGAGGCTCGCGCCAAAGGCTACCGATGGCTCGCGAGTGCCCTGCAGATCGACGAAAAAGCGTGCAACATCCATCAGCTCAGTGCCGACCAATGTCGCGCAGCGGTTCACGTGATCGAACAGTTCGAGAATTCGCGCCTGAACCGCGCCCCTTCAGAATAAACGCTCGCCGTTCGTTAACCGGTGGACACAACCCTTTTTTCCTATCGATGGCCCGTACCCTTCCCTTCAATCGCAGCCCGCAAGCAACACGCGCTCGCCTCGCGAAGCTTTCACTTGTTCCGCTACCCAAACGAGAAGCCGACCTCTTGTCGCTACACGCGCATTGCGCACTACAGGCGCTTATAGACGCTCGTGGCTGGCTCGCCGGTGTCCAGTCGCTCACCGAGGTGCTCATTCTTACTTCTTTCGTCGCCGAAGCGGGATATGGGCAAATCGCGCGCGCAACGTGGCTCGACGCGGAAGCTGCGCTGAATAGTGCTTTTTGCGAGGGACGGGACGCCGGTCGCTGGCGTGTCGACGCGGACAGTTCTATGTCCATCGCCGCAGTGCTTGCGATGCATGACGTGCAACTCTATAGCGCACCCTTCGGCGTGCTGGCGAACGCGAGCGCACGTCTAGAAAGACTGAAAGCGGGCGAGCCTGAGCCGCTGCCGCAGAGGAAGCGTGCTTAGGGGGTGCGTAAACGACAAAACCCGGCACGCAGCCGGGTTTTGTCTTAAACACAAATGACCAGCTTGCGCCGGTTCAACAAATTACTTCCATCGTTTCTCCGAACGGCGCTTTCCTCGCCCGTGAAAGCGGCGTGGTCGACGCCCAAAGCACCGGAAAATACGGCACCTGCGTCGGAAACCGCCCCTCCATATCTGTCAGGTAGACCAGAAACGCCGGGTTGATTCCTTCGGTCAGCACCTTTTCAAATGGCTCAATGAAAGCCGTTCCACCGCCGCCCCGCACCGGTTTGATCTCAGGCGAGTCGCCTCGCTCAAAAATCTGGACCTGCGTGACGCGCGTATCGCAATCCATCACGATCAAGCGCGCCGGTTGCAACGAATAAAACGTCGACAGGATCTCCGCATTGAACTGCGCCTGCGTCTCAGCCGTGACCGAGCCACTGGAATCCCGTACGAACACCGCATCGGCGACCGCCGGCGTATGCAGCGAGGGCAAATAAAACCCAAGATGCAGATACCGGCGGTTCGGCATGGCAAAGCTGTAGTCGCTTGGCGTTGCCTGTTGAGCAAAGCGTTGCAACACAGCCCGCCAATCGACCACCGGTCGCACGGCTTCAGAAACCATCGCCTGAAGTGAACCTGGAAGCTTGCCGTACATCTGCGCCGCTTTCGCGGCTTGAATGACGGCAACCTTCCACTCCGCTTCCTTCGTTGGTTTGTCTTTGCCCTGATATGGGCGGACTTCACCGAAGGACGCAGGCTTAGGCTCACCACTGCTTGCCGCCCCGTGTGGTTCTGCAGCTTGAGCCGGATTCGCCGGTTTATCATGATCGTTCCCTTGATCCTGACGTTCCGGCTTGCCCGACATAGACGGCAGACGCTTGCTGTCGGCATTGCTTTGCGCTCGCTTCGCCTCCTTGCGCGCTTCCTCGGTTAGCTGGCCATAGATCTCCTCGGCCGACTTGCCCGTATAGCGCGCATCCAGACAAACGCCCTTTGGCAACACCATGCCGGCGTCGATCACGATCGGATTAATGGCGTAGTCCGCGGCATCGTTCCAGCGCCCGGGGTCGCGCGCATCCATCCGCCAGCAATGGCCGTTGGCCACGTGGAGAACTTCGTGCGCGAGAACGCCTCGGACTTCGAGGTCGTTCAAGGTAGCAAGGTAATCCGGGTTGTAGCCCAAGGATTCCCCATCCACCCAGAACGTCTCGCAGGTACGATCCTCGACCACCGTCAACCGCAGCACCAGCGCCCCGAAAAACGGCTGCGAAAGCACAAGCTCAGTGCGTTGTTTTGTTATGCGAGGATCGATGCTCATAGCCAATCCCACGCGACGTCAGCGAACTTGAAGTACTCGTCAATCGATTGCTCCACCGTTACGAAGAACGGACCGGGCCAGTTTTTAGCCCATTCTGGAGCCTGTGCAAACGACACAAGGTCGTCCGACGAGTCGGAGTAATCTTTTATCGCTGAAGCCTTCTCTTCGCCGAGGGCCGAAACATATTCGGTCACGTCGAACTGGCATTCGCCTTGAGCATCCACGTCAACTGCATGGTTGTTGACCCATGCCTGCGGGTGAAACGTCGCAACGATGCGTTTTGCGATGATCGATTGCATGTCGTCTCTCCCATCAGGCCACAAGGCGCAACTGCATGGCTGAAGAGTGCTCGACTTCCGGAATCGGCGCCGACGGTGACATACCCATAAACGCCGCCATCAATCCTTCGATCTCGTGCGCCTTACTGGCCACCTGAGAACGCAGGACCGACGATTCCTTCAAGTCCGATCCCGTGTGCACGGCCAAATGCGTCTTGGCCTGCTCAAGGATGTGTGTGAGCTTCGGATCGTTCGAGAAGTTAAGCTTGGGCAAGAGTGCGCACAACTCGCGCACGTTGTTGGCCACGTCCAGTCGTACGTTGCCGCTCGCATACAGGCGCGATGCCATTTGCGAAACCGCTTCGTACAGACGGCCAACCAGGTCATCGTTGGCAGTCGAGATCGAGGCGAGAACGTGTTGATCCAACTCCGTTTTAAGCGTCGCCAGTATGTCATCCGGCAACTCGACACCGAACTGGCTGGCATCGGGAAACGGCAGCACGGCCATCTTGACGCCGAACTTTGTGTTCAGCTCAGCGAGGGTCGGATAGTCCGCCTCGTTGAACAGCCCATTAAGTTCGATGCGCGCACGCTCTTTTAGGTCCAGGTAGTCGGTCTGGAAAATCGAAACCGCCAAGTCGAATTCGTCTTTCAACGAACGCATTTTCTCGGCAAATTCCATGTAGACCATCGTCGGCAAGAGCCGAACGCCCAACTGGTCGTACTTCAACGTGTGGTCGTAGAAATAAGATCTGATGCGGCTTGCCAGCGTCAGGACCTCAGCGAAACTTGGCGCGTACTCAGGCAACAAGCGCTTGTTAAAGCGGCCAATGCCTTTGGCTTGGTGCGACTTCTCGACTTCCTCGGTGACCTTGCCGTCGAAGCGGCGAGCGACCCACGTGGAAATCGTGACCGAGCACAGCATGACTTTCGATTGAATAGACGTGTTCATATAAAACTCCATATATAAAAATGGGTTTGGGTGAAGCTAGAAAAGGAACAACGAGAAAGGAGGCGGACGCGCCAGTGCAGCGCGCCGTGCCTCGAGAGAAATGGGAAAACTTGAAGTGCGACGATTGATTGCGGAGCTTGAATGCCCTGCTTATTCGCCGCGGATGATCTTGCCGACTTCGCCACCCTGCGCGTTGATGAACGCATAGGAATTAGCGATGGTCGGCGTACGGCGCAGCGCATCGCGAACCAGCAAGGCGCTGTATTCACGAAGGCCGCCGGCAATCATTCGATCGACGTAGACCATCACGCGATCGAAATTGGCTTCAGTCGCATACGCGGCCAGAGCGGCAGCCGTCGCATACAGCGCAGCGGCGTTTTCAGGAATTGGTGCCCTGTCCGGATTGAGCAGAATCGCATCCGGCGATGGAAGCTCGCGGAAGATCTGCAGAAAGGCGACAAACTCCGACGCCGCGCCCTCACCCACCGAACCCGCGTGCGAGATGAGTTCGAGCGCCTTCGGCACCACGTCCATCGTCTTTGCGACGAAACCCCAACTGCGCGGGCTCGGCGTATTTTCGATGTCGCGACTGGTTTTTTGAACCGAGAGCAGATCGGGACGAAACCGCAGGAATGCGATCAGCGCAGGCGCAATCCCTGACCTGACCGCCCAAGCCGTCCAGTCATCGATCGTCGGCGTAAGCTCGACAACCGTTGCAAAGCGGGATATGACGGGATCAAGAATCCCGGTCACGCCGGCGTTGTCAGTTCGGCGGTTGGTTGCCGCGAGAAAGGTGACGTTGGACGGCAACACGTGCTCACCAATGCGTCTGGCAAGCAGGAGTTGCATCTTGGCCGCCTGAACAGCCGGTGAGGCTTGCCCCAGGTCATCGAGAAACCAGATCAACGGGCGTCTTGCGGACAAGGCGCGCTCGAGATCTCCGAAGGGCAGAAACTGAGCCGTCTGACCATCGCGAGATGGAAACGGCAGACCCTTTGAATCCGTCGGATCTTCAACAACCGGGTGACTGATAAGCAGTTCGTGGTCGGTGGCTTGCGCGACCTGTTCCACAATGTCGCTTTTGCCGATGCCCGGGCGCCCAGTGATCAGCACAGGAAGGCGCTTGGGGACATACAGCGAGAGCAGTTCGAACAGTAGCGAGGACGTGACTTGCATGGTGGCTTTCCCTGAAAAAGAAAAACCCCACAAAGCCATCGCCCAAAGGGACGTGGTCCCTGTGGGGTAGATGAAGCCGGCCAACGCGTGAGCGTGGCGCGGATGGTCGATGCGTCTAGGACGCGGTTGATGGATGAAGTGTAGGCACACCGGGCGCCGCAAACGCTTCGAAACGTCGCGTTTTCATACCCGCTTTCGTTGGATGCTGACTTCGAAAGAGCAAAAAAACCCGACGCAAGCGCCGGGTGTGGAGTCAAGAGGATTGCGTTGAGTGCTCAGCCTGTTGGCCTTGCGAAAGAAGATACTGCGCATACGCAAGCGTGCCGTCAGACGCGCGAAGTGTCCTGCTTTCGGCACTGTCGTGAGCAGGGGCGACCAAGCTATAGCGCAGACTTGCTCCATATCGATTGCTCGTGATCATGTTAAAGCCGCTTGCGATCGATTGCTCGACGTGTTGAGCGCCGGTAATCACTTTATGACCGTATCGGTATCGCGCGGACTGCGCCCGTTCTTTTGCACGTTCGGCGTCACGCGCAACCGCTTCGGCTTTCCGATTTGCGGCAGCGCGTTGCTCCCATTCCAGTTGCTGAGCTTCGTCCAAACCTGCGAGGGCGAAAATCGCTCGCCGGCGGGCCTTAGCGGTCACTCCGTTGAGCTTTACCCCGTAGAACTCACGGACTGCCTTTTTCGTCCAGCGATTCGCATCGTCGGGACGGTCCAAGACATCGATCAACAGGTGCAGATCGGCGTTCTGAATGGCAAGCGCCATGCGATTGGCAAACTCGAACGTGGTGCGGCCGTGATCCAGCGCCGCAAGGTGTCGATGCAGGTCGTACTCGCGTTGGCTGATTTCGCGCGCTGCCCGCTTCTTCTCCAAGCGCTCAAGCGTCGACGCCTTCCGTTCATCGGCCATGACGCGTCGAAGGACGGTCGCAAACGGGGAAACCGGCGAGCCAATATCCACCGGCTCAAAGTAGGTCTCCGGTAGCGCACGCGCGTCCAGTAGGCCGTGGCGACAAAGCAGGTCATCGACCTCCGCATGGGTTGTCTCATTGGGGAGCAACCGTGCGACCATGGCCAGCACTGCCGCATTCGCTGAAGATATCGACTGCCGCGAGTGCGTCATCACGCTGATGAGCACTCGAAGCTTGGAGACCGGCATGACGCCGCGTAATTCCGGCACGGTAAGGAGCGTCCTTGCCCATCGAATGTCATTGCCGAACGGCTCGGCAAGCGCTGCATAGTCTTCAAGCACCGCCTCCGCAACCGAAGCACCAGCGGCGAGCGCATAGGCGAGATGCACCTCGTGTCGCCCGTTGACATGCCCCGATCCAAATGAGACTGCCGGTCCGCCAGGGCCGAATCCGAAACGAGCGCGGGCTTCTGCCTCACAGAGCTGAAACAGGCTGGCCGACCCATTGTTGGCGAAGGCGATAACCTGCTCCGAGGTGAAGAGGTACAACGGCCGCGTAGACAATTCGAACGCGAAAAACAGCAATTGCCAATGTGAGCGGCGAATCTGCCACGGCTCGAGGCGCTTACCATTTGGACGAAAATACGCGCCGTCGATCTCGTCAAGCATGGCCAGGAACAAATCAGGCATCGAGCCCGACATGCGCACAGTCAGTTTGCCGTCGAACTTCGTCACGCACATGGGATGCCCGGCGTGACTTAGACTGACGTCGGCCGCTTCGATGCCCCGGAAGTGGGAGTCGTTGTGAAACAGTTGGAGTACTTCAAGCAACGTCGCAACGGAGCGGGAAAACTTGGTGGTCGAAAGATGGAACATGATTGCCTCATAAAAAAACGGGCAATCGTCCCCAGCCGGGTCGATGCCCGTCAGGGTGAAGCGCCATTCGGCGCAAGGAAGAACAACTGCGAAGGGTAATTAAGCGACGTCGAGTTTGTGGGCGATAAGTCGTGCTAGGTCCCACGCCTGGTTGCGGTTAAACACCTTTGCGCGAAGCAAGGGCATCATCGCGTAGCGGCGCTCGAGATCCTCGGCCTCAGGCCGCGTCACCCAGTCCACGTGAATGATCCAGCCCTCCGAGTTGCCGATACAAACAGACACCGAAAGCCGGTCGAACATGAACTGTGACGGCCACATCCTGGCGTGCCGCGCACCGTATGCATATTCGTCGGGATGGTCTCGGGTGTTTGCCAACGAGAGCCATTCCGGCTCCAGTTCGGTGCGAGAGAGACATGCCCAAAGCGCGCCGTATACTTGATTGACCGTCTTACCGTCCGTATCGATTTTTGCGCTTGGGACCACTGCGATCGCGTCGGCGCTGGCTGCAACTGCCCGCGCCGCGAGATCTTTCTGTCCAAAAACAGCTTGTCCGAGTTGCATCGTGATTTCTCCGTAAACGAAAAAAACGCGCCGAAGCGCGTCAATTGGATTGCCCGCCATCCGGCGCGCACACAAAAAAAACCGCATCCCGTCAGGGGATGCGGCTTCGTTCTTCTGCGTGGCTTTCGCCCCGCTACATTAATTACTCAATGCCAATCGCGTTCGCGATCATGCTTCTGCCCATTATGGTTTGACCACGCTAAGAAAGCAGCAATGGACACGCCAAGCACAAATGTGAAAATCGTCGCACCCACGTTAATCTCCTTTCATGGCTAAAAGACCTGCGTACCACAATACTACTCCAAGGAGGGCAAGCGAGGCCGTATTCAGCAACGTTGGTAAATCCCACCGCACCGCGGAATGAGCATAGCCGACCGCGCCGACGATAGAGGCTGCCGAAAGCGTCTGCATAAATCGACCATTCTGCTGACGCTGGTCTTTCGTCGGCAATGCAATCGGATGAAGAAACCGGCGAAATCCAAACGGAACGTTTACAGGCATTTGAGCCTTGTAAGTACCGTTAGGTCCACCGTGCACGGGCAATATATAGCCTTCGTGCCGCACACTAAACGCCGGTGAGCATTCCGACGCTTCCATTTTCGCCATTACCGCGACAAGTCTAGGCGGCAAAAGCATTTCTCCAGTCGTATTGTCCAGCGCAACCCGGTCTGTGAGGGTCAATCCGCAGGTGTATTCAACCTTCACCGTTGCGAGCTTCATTTACGGGCTCCCGACGATGTGTTGATCCCGCCGGCCAGCCGTAGACCGTCAAGAAACGCTTGATAACCCGTGCTCGTTTCAAGCTGCTCGAGCGCAACGTAGTTTTCGCCTCCACCCGTCAGGTCCTTGCGGTCCCGGCGCGTACGGAATGAAAAAGCAACGCCCTGCTTGCACGGCTTGTCGAGCACATCGAGAAACAACGTCTCTGTGCGAAGCGAAACGCGACCAGACCGAGTACGGCGGCCGGACTGGACAACAATTTCATGGCTGCGCAAGTGCAAATCGTGCGCAACCCGCCGCAGGACTCGCGCGGCGTGCCGTTGGAGAGCCGCGGTCGTTCCAGCGCTCGCTGCTGTACGGTCCGAATAAAACAAACGGGGGAATTTCATGCGCTACCTCACAAAAAAAAGCGAGGCAGGTCCCTTGCGGGAACTGCCCGCAAGGGAAGGAATTGAAGCGGCGTCGAATGACGCCGCCGTTGACTAAGCTACTTGGGAAAAACGTTCTTCGTACAGCTTCAGTTCGGGACGCAAGCGCGCATACCGCGCCTCTGCATCCATGTCAGTCGAGAGACGCCCGACGTCCGCGAAATAGCGAACACGTGCGCCATTCGGTTGAAATGCTGGATCAAGCATGATCGCCCGGAATTCCGTCACATTTGCGGCCTGTGCGGCAACCTCGATCGGGCGCATCCTGTACATATTCTCGCCATTCACGTCGTTGGTCTTTGCGTCCCAACCCGTTGTGCAACCGTGTCCAGCAAGTTCGTAAGTGTTCATCTTGAGTTCCTAAGACAGGGATTGAGTGAAGAGAAAAACGCTGGATCAATGCGTGATCCGATAACCGGAGCCGCTGTTAATCAAATAGACATGCTCGCCCGGGGCGAACTGTTGGTCATCGACCTGACTCACAACAACGGTTTGCCCGTTGGCGCGAAGCAGAAACACTTCGAGACCGCTGTGGCGCGACATCATCGAGCTCACGCGCTGGGCAATGACACCCGTAGCCGAACCCGACAGTGCACCTGAGATATAACGGCCGCGTCCGTTCCCAATCACCTGGGAGCCGAGGAATGCACCTGCGACCGAACTCACGATCGACGACAAACCCGACGAGTCGGAGTTGCTTTCGATGGTGATCGGCCGCACGCGGATGACCGTTGCCTGTTCCATCTGGCCAATACGCTGCACGTCGTAACGCTGATAGGTGTTGGGCGAGCCGAAATCAGCCGATGCGCAGCCGGTCAAGATGCAAAGAAAAAGGGACGAAAACAGAAGTTTCAACATGGTTGCCTCAGGGAAAGAAACGCAACCATCCGCTAGGGATGGTCGCCTAGCGGAAGAAAACAATTTGGGAAAGTACGCCGTCCCTTGAAGGGCACGCCGCTACAACGGGAATCTCGACTACGACATCCGTTGGAGATGATGCAGATTGACGCGCCCGTTTTGAACGAGATGTCCTTCTGCTACTAGAGAAAAGCCCGGATCCCACTTAACGATTGCCGAGCCATCGCTCCACACCGAACTTATCGTTCCGCCGTGAAGCTGCGGTGGACTGGCTTCTACATCCTGCCCAGAAACACGTATACCGGCGGTGAAACCGTTCAACGACGAAACCTTGAGGATCGGAGTAGTTGCGTTTGCAGACATGGTTGAAGCTCCTTGGAAATGAGGGAGCCGCCCCGTTGGGAGGTGGCTCCCGTTGAGGTAAGAATGTATTGGCTGGCGGGTCGCCGGCATGAAGCGGATTTTTACGAAAGCAAAAGCAGCGACTTAGGTGCTAACCGACGCGATACCGGTAGCAATCAGTAAAACGCTGGTTAGAAAAATCAATATCTTCCACGCTTCGGCGTCCTGTCTCGCGTACCAGCGAAGACTGTCGAAAGCATGTTTTGCAGTTGCAATCATGGAAACAACTCCTGATAAATAAAGGGAGCTGTCCCAAGATGGGAGAAGCTCCCATTGGGAAGAAAAAAAGGCGACCAACAGTGTGGCCGCCATAAAGACTGGACCGAGGAGGACCAGACTGAGAGAGAGGAAATGCAAGAGCCCAGCATGCCGAGCGTCTTGTGTCGATGCGCTAGGAGCGCGGGGAATGAAGCTACTTTAGCGGCGCGCGCGTCGCCCATTGCGTCAAAAGGTTACGAAAACGCTATAGCTTTCAAATTTTTCGCCCTGGAAGACCAGACAATCAGGTAGACATAGGGGGAGCGTTGTACTGTTGACGAAGCGAAGCCTCCACAACCAAACGTTCGGCTTGAATATCAATGTTCTCAGGCACGAAAATGTTTAGCTCCTGTAACCGCCTAAGGATGAGCCACGCGTTGTAGTCGTGAAAGGGGTTAAGGCCCATTACATTGCCCAAATTCTGGCTTGCCTTTCCCAATTCAGCTACGATCTGAGCGAAATCATGGATAGCCGCACTTAAGTCCCACTTCCGAATAAAGAGTAGCAAGGCAGAGAAGGCTAAGACGCTCGCGCTTCCGGCGTCCCTCTTTTCGGCTAATAAGGGCTCGTAATTACGGCTGATAAATTCCGACAATGAACAGGTCTTCCCGTACTCATCCGTCAGCGCATTAGGATCGAACGCGGCACGCCCTCTGAATCTCTGTGCGAGCAAACCAGCACGCCTGCCGTCGTCCCCGAATATTGCGAGATGATTCTCAAACACTGCTTTCATTGTCGCCCGGTGCTGAGGATTACGTTCTATTATTCGGCGCGCTGCTTCGGCGCGCCAATCGAATGCCTTCAGCGCCGCAATTTCCTTTGTCAAGGGTACGCCTTTAGGTAGTGAGCCGCGAGCAAGGAACTCATTTCGTTGCAGCGCATCGATCCATAGGAGCAGGCGCGAATCAAGCGTAACTTCGAAAAGGGAGCCGATCTTCTTAGTAAAGAACCATTCGCGCATGTCACGGATTGAGGCTTGGCTGAGAAGGCCTAGGTCGATCCCTGTGCAAACTAAGTCTCTCACCGCACGAGTTATAGTCGATTTCGACTCCGTTAAGGCTACGAGATTTTCAGGGACTTTATTTGCGGTGTCTGGGCTGTCAAAATCACAGTGCTGCTTGTGCCCTGGTGTTGTGAACCTGAAAAAAGCTTGACGGTTGGTCCTACTCCCTTTTACCGCCGTTCGGACGATTTCAGCACCGCGTACAAAGCAGCATGGGCATTGAAGATCACTTCGTAGGAAACTGCGCCACGCTTCAGGAATGGTGTCCGCAGAGACCATAGGTTGACCGTAACGAGCGGATAAATGGTTGAGCAATTGGTGCGCATCGAACTCACCGCGGAGTGATGACGAATAAGCTGTCAACGGCATTGAACCTCCTATACTAAAGTTAAACTCGCAACCATATCGATATTTCTACACAAGCCACTCGGTCGATTTTCCGCAAATCCGCAGTCATGGCAGCCTCCCGATGTCCGCTGCGTTTGCAAGTACTGCAATGTCAAGGGTTTGCCAATCCCAACGTGGAACATACCGTCCTTCAGCGGCGTTAGCGACAACCTCCGCGAGCGCCGGGGGCAAGCTAACGCCAAAGATCTGCTCGAGTTGTGCACAATAAGTTTTTGACTTAGCTCGTGCAAACACCTCGAAAGCATCGTGTTTATTTAACGCATACAACAGTGTCTCAGGGTGCCATCGAATCCCCGTTTTATGGAAAGCCGCCCTCAAGAAAGCTATAAAATCGGCCTGCATCAAATCTGTTGTGCTAATCCCAGTTCCCGTTACTCGTTCTATTAACAGGTCGGCTCGCAAAGAAAGTCGTCTTAACTGAAGCTTTTGGTTCCGAATCTCCAGCGATTTAAGAGGCTGCCATATTCTGGAATAAGACTCGGTACCTTGTCTCTGTATTTGCATAGAAATTGGTCCATAGTACAGCTTGGTCAGAAGCAATTGAACGACATCAAATTTTTCAAATTTAATAAAAACCGCCAATGCATACAAGAATAGCTCATGCATTACAAACTTAAAAAAATCGGCGTCTGTCTCGCGATATTGCATGACGCCGGACGGTATTGTGTCATAAGCTATCACTGACTCTATAAATCGATGAATTTCTTCAGCATTTCTCAAAGAAGATGCATATTGAGCAAGTGCAATAAACACTTGTATTGCCTCGTTCCTGGCCGGGAGAACTGCTTCTAGATTGGCTATCAGAACGTCAAATTGCTCATCTCCAGATGTGCTTCGAAAGGTGTCCAGGCTTGTTGAAAAGGTACGAAAGAAATCAGCGATGGCACCAGTCGCAGTTGGTCTGCCATTTTTAATTGACTCAACCGCCCGACGGTATGCGGAGGAAGTTCCAAGCGATGGAGTTGTTACGTCATTTAAAAATGACGGGGGTGACCCTAACTTAGGTTTTACATGAAATGGTTTATCAAAAATCCAACGCAATATACGATCAAAGTTTTCCGAATACGTCGCAGCGTCGCTTAGATCAATGTAAATACGTGATCCGTAAAATACCGGTAAATATGGATCACCATCCTTGTCTCGAGACGTGACAATTGCGAGAAATTTTCTATCGTCCTGTTGAGCGAACACCCTTGGCGAGATAATTTGTGTCTCTGTTCCAACGCCGCCGTGCCGGCCGTCGGCTTTTTCTGCGTAAGTACGGTCTGAGATAATAAGAACTTTCTTTACGCGCTCATCAGTTACCATAGACTCCATAAATTGGATCGAGTCGTCGCCTTCGCGCAAATCCCACTTATCAAGAACTACGTCTACTCCAGATTCGACAAGTTCGGTGGAGAAACTCAAGACCCAATTTTGGTGTTCTTCGTTGGACCAGCTATAAGATATAAACACTCTTGGCGTCATCATGTTTCTCTGAGGGATAAGGTAATGCAGCATATTACTTGATTTAAACATTTTTAATCGGCCTAGCGGTTCAATCAAGCGCTCCCTATCGCTACAGCTCGGCTTTTAACTTCTACCGACAAAGGCACCACGAATAGTGGCGATTACGCTTACCTACCAGCACCAACGCATCTCCCACAAACTTCATTTAGCTAGGCATACTTAATACCCCGTATTCAGCGAAAGTTAGAGACGGGTTCGTTTGTTTAGCTCTTTTTTGGAGCCGCAATGGCTTGGATTGGCATCAAAGTCCCTTAGTAACGGGGATCAGGCCGCTTGCTTGCTTGCTAATCTAGCTGGATCAGGGTGCGCAAAAGTCGGCGAGGCCAACGTTATGGGTAATTTCTGCAGGGTCGCACATGCAACATCTCATGAACCGATTCGCTCATACCTGGAGTACCAGGCGCGCCCATCCCGACGGGCAAAAATTACGTCTTCTCCTCGTGGAGAAGACAACCGCAATGGCGTAGAAGCGCTAGCGGCCATGATGTCTCTTCACGACGCCGACTGCCGTGTTGCCCTCGGTGGGCGCGAAGCGATCGCGATTGCGAGCGAATGGTTACCGCAAATCATCGTGATGGATATTTCCATGCCGGATTGCAACGGTTTACAGGCAGCGTTGGCGATACGCGCGGATTCGCGGACCGTCGAAACCGTGATCATCGCGTTCACCGCTTTGGACGAACAGGATGTGCGCCAACGCCTCGTCGATGACGAGATCGACGCGTACTGCCAAAAGGGCCATGCGACCACCTACCTAATGCGGCTGATCGAGACGCTCACGAGCTGATATCGGTCGCATCCAAAGGACGGTGTCGCGCACCTACAAGGCCTTATCGACGCTTCGTTGCAAGCGCAACAAGTGCGAGCCCCGCGCCGAGCGCCGCATAGATCGGGACGAAAGAACGCGGCGGCACGTGCGCCTCGAATCCCGGCGTTACGCGTTCGGGCACCACGTGGTAATCCACGACATACGCAGTGGCGGCCGTAATTCCAGCGGCTCGCACGATCGCTCCTGTCGACGCGCGACGGCCACGCAGTGACTCGAATAGCAAGCCCCAAAAAACGCTGGCTCCCCAATGAATAAATGCACCAGTCCCCGTGAGCCGTACGCTCGCGCGCTCATCGAGCATGGCTTCTGCTGGCCACACGCAGTGCGCGACGGCATTTATCGGGGCTACGGCGCTTGATCCGTTGTTGACCCCCTCACGGGATGCAACTGCCCCAGAGGCAATTGCGGCACCAGTCCCAGACGCGAACGCGCGTGCCAGTAGATTAATGAATTGCATAAATTTCTCCTGTTAGTGGTCTACTCTCTCCGCAAGGATTGTTCTCCGGCTGATCATCCAAGCGGACATCGGCCTATTACCGTCCTGTTGTATCCTGCGCATTTTAAGAAGACGACGAGGGCTCTCCCCATGAAAGCTCGGATAACTTCCCACGCCCGAGTTACAAGCGTCGACGGTCCGGCGTTCGACCAATTCGACTACAGCCTTTACGGTGACGATGGGCTGTTTCACACCGATACTGTTACGGTTCGCACTGCGCGGGTTTTCGCGGCAGAGCTCGAAGGATCCAGCGCATTCATGATGCTGATGGTGGCTATTGCCGAGGCAGATCCGCAGAACTATGCCGCAATGGTCGGGCTATCGTTTGACGACACTTCGACTAATAGCGCAAATCACACGGACGAAAAAAAACCGCTCCCAACAGGAGCGGTTTATCGAAAGGGTTAAAACAGCGAGAGTGAAAACTGTTCGATGCACGCCTTAGGCGACGGCTCGTTGGTCGATTGGTCCAAGGGTACATCCCAAGTGATTTGAGAGCGTTCGAGATGCCCCAAATTTATAGAGCAAGTTGGCCTCGGGATCTGCGAGAAGTTCGCTGAACAGACAGCGGTATTCCTGCGGAGCATCATCTTGCCCCGATGCAACGATGCCGATGCGCAGAGCAAGCTCATCGGCCGACGCCACCGCCCACTTGCTTACCCCCTCAGGCGCACGCGAAATGGTCAACGCGGTGTCGCGCGGCACCGGTGAAGCTTTGCGCAGCATGTCCCGATATTCTGGGATGGCGCGCTTGGCGAAGCCGGGATGAGCCATATCGAGGTCATACGCGAGGTCGGTAATGAATGACCCGACGGCGTTGTATTGCCAGCCAGCGTGGTACCAAGGTTTTCCGTCGAACGACACCACCCGGTTTTCACCGTCGATCGCATGACACTTGACATCGGGCATCTGGCGCATGACCTGAGCGGCCGGCAGCAACCGCGGTACAGGAGCCGTCACCGGCACCGATCCGCAATCGTCGACGGTAAGCACACGCCATAAGCTGAATGGGCCGCCTTCGCCATATAACGCAATGAGCAGGTCGACATCCCCGTGCAGAGAAACGGATAGACCACCGGCACCCAACGCGTCGAACCGACTGTGCTGGCCCATCTTCGCAAGGCGCCGTTGCACATCATCCAGCGACTTCTCTGGGATGCTTGCATCGAAAGCTTTCCCCACCCGAAGGTCGATCTGCCTGTCGTGCAACATCATGGGTTTTGCCAGTTCTTGGCGCCAAGACTCGATGTATTGCTCGGGCCTGATATCACCGGATCTTGATTGCAGCATCCCGCCTTCACACGATCTGGCGTGGTGGAAGACTCTCCGCATCACGCTCTCATAATTGCCGATCGTAATGCCCGACCAATGGTCGCGATGCGGATAGCAGTTTTTCTCATAGGTTCTTTCGAACAACGCGAAAATCCATTCGCCATCAGCGCGTTGAAACGCGCCAGCACGCTTGCACGTCAAAACAGTTGCACCCATACAAAGCTCCAAGAAATTGATGCGGAGCAGCCCAAACGGGCTGCGTACCCGCTTAGGTAAGAAAGGCTGCGCGGAACGCCGCCGAACGAAAAAATGCCGACTCCTTGAAGGGAGTCGGCAGATTACAAACAGATAAAGACGATTACCACGGGATAGGTTCGGCCTCGCCTTTCCGAAGCTTCTTCTTCCGTGCTTTGCGCGCCACGTACGTGTAGCCAAAACGGGCCCAGGCCGCGGGGTCGATCGGAATCGGGTTCGTTCTCCCCGTTGCGAGGTTCACGAACACGCCCGAAAACGGCACCGCGCCCGTCCGAAACATCATCCACAAGAGGTTGAACGCCTGAACCGCGATCGCCTGATTGATTACCAACGACTGCTTGCGCAGTGCGTCGGCCATCGAACAGGACGGCGTTTCATCCGTTGCGTCGAGCGCAGCGTCGATCAGGTCCGGAAACAGTTCGCCCACATGCGGCAACCGCTCCGGTCTTTTCTTGGCTTCGCTCAACGCCATCAGCTGGCCGATCACCACTTGGCCACGGTCCGTGTCATTCCCGCAGTCGAGGTAATAGACGTTGGCGTTGCGGGCGGCCTCAACAATCGCTCCCCGCGCCGCACGCGTATCCACGCAACCAATGATCAGGTCTGCGCTGTAGCAATTCACATTTTTCGTGAACCGCTGCGTCTCGGCACGCCAGTTGGTACCCATCAACGCGTTCAACCGATTGACGATGAGCGAAGCTTTGTATTCGCCCACGTCGTTCGGATAAAAGCCTTGTCGGCCAACGTTGGTGGGACTCACCGTGTCGTCATCGAACACGGTGCAATCGATGCCACCCGGATGGCCGAGCTCCACCATCGCGTGGTGCAACCGAGCGAGACTCGGCAACACCGCGCTTCCGGTGCCGCCGGCGCCCACCACGATCACTTGCCAGGGCCGCGACAACATATGCGACGGGATCGGGTGACGAGCCTTCATAGCTTCGCTCATACAGCCCCCGCCAACTTGCTGACCCGGTACCACGCAGCCGGTACGCGCTCGACTTCCTCGAAGATGCCTTTCGCGCACAGCCGAAATGCGAAACTGGGCACGTGCGCGGCGCAATTTCCAACGACAAGCGAAAACTTGGTGTCGTGCTTGTCGTCTTCGTTGTCAATGCTCGAGAAATACGCCGGATGCCGGCCATGTGAATGGCAGTCGATGATCAACACCTCATCGTCGTGGCGTTCCGGCCGGTCGTACTGCAATGACCCGCTCGACTGCGAGAGGATCTCCATTGGCAGAAGCCGAAACTGATGCGTCCTGGTGCTCCAAACGATCCATGATCCGGTTTCGTTGGGGTACGCAGCGCGCGCCATCGCAACAAACTCACCAATCAGCTCTTCGGGCACACGACCACAAATCAGGTTCGTATGCTCTTCTACGCTGCCATACGGAATCGGAATCGGCGCCGTGAAACTGGCGACGCGCCGCACGAGTGAGATCCACGGAAGGCTGATCTCAAGAAATACGCCGTTTTCAGCAACCAGCAACCGCTCGCCGGCCGAGGCCATGGGACCAAGCGGCTCCCGCCGGGGAACCATGACCGTCGGAAACGAGCGTTGCAACACGCTATCTGCTGCATTCATATCAACGCTCCTTGCCGGCGATCAGTGCGCCGAGAGTAAATTTCATGGAAACAAGTGACTTCTTGGGAAATTGCTCGCCGAACGTGCCGTCGAGCATCGCCTTCCAGAAGGCAAATTCACCTTTGGGATAGGAAACACGCTTGCTACCGTGATTGGGGTGCGTGAACGCCGACTCGAAAAAGCCGCTCTCCCAGCCGGCGATCGAGGAAACGTCGATTCGCTTCGGAACATGAGCCGATCCGATGCAAATCTTTCCAAAATCCCAGGTGTTAAAGTAAGGCGGTTCATGCAGCGTCGAAGCCGGGGTTGGGCGGCTGTCTTCTTTCAGCGCGAACACGCTGAATCCGTTCGACGCTGCTCTGAACACCAAACCCGGATGCGGCACGATCGCGCTTCGCTTGCCGATTTCCGGGCAATCGAAGAACACGCGTCGCATCCCCGGTCTACACCACCACGTCACCGCGTCTTGCGACACCGCGAGCACTGTTTCTGGAAGAAACTCGGCTCTCGGTGCCGCGTTTTGCGACAGTTCCGTCAGGCATTTCAGAAGCGCTGCTCGATCGATTGGCCGACCCGCGCCGATCGATGCCCGACCGCCCTTTCCAGGGTTGATCGGATGCACCGTCCCGTAGTGCGCCGTCTGATCCCGGCCGCTATAAAGCAGGATGGCGCTGGTGGCGCACACCTCTTCCCGGCGATCCGAGCCGATATCCAAACCTTTCATATGAAGCTCCGATTGGTTATGCCGCAAGAGCCGCGATGACGCGGTCCAGTTGGCCAAGAATAGAAAATGCCTTCGACCAGTCCGCGTACTGCTTGCGGATCGCATCGGGCGTAGAAGCAAAGGGAATGAAGCCGTAAAACGTCGAGCCTTCACCGCTTTGAGACAGGTGCTCATAGTGGTCATCGAGCAGCTGGCTGATTCGCGGACTGTCACAGGCGATCAGCGTCGCTGCGGCATACGCACACTCAGGTCTCGCTTGCAGATCGAAAAGACACCGCGGCCGGCTGATTTTGAGCAGGAGCGTCAATGCTTCGAGCTCTCGGCAGATGCGCCGCACCGAACGAGGACCGCACTCGTGTAATTGCCGCAGTGACGCGGCACTGAGCGCAGGCGTAAGAGAAAACCGGTGCGTCTTTCGGTTGTACCGGCCGACGTCCATGTCGCTCGGACAAAGCTCGGCGCGGACCACCGAAGGAAGGTAGTTTTCCAACTCCGCTTCATCGTCGCCAAAGCGATCCTTGAGGATTTCAAGCACGTCCTCATCAGACGCCTTGCTGTCGCCGTCCCAGTAATACGAGGAAAACATCCCGAGAAACTCATCCGGCGTTCGAACCCAGATCGTTCGGCCCATCGCACGATTGATCAATGCCATCGTGGTCGAGACCAATCGCGGGTGGGCAGCGCGAAGCTGCGCCACCTTCTCGCCGATATCGAAGATGTTTTCTTCCTGCATTTCGATACCGAGATACAGAGGCGAAGTGGGCTCGAAGTCACGCGAGTCGTACTGATACTGCATCTGCTCGCGCACGGCTTCGACGTCGTGGATCACAAAGTTGAAGTTGAGGCACTTGAGCCGTGGCATTTCCCGCTTCGCCCAGGCAAAAAAGCCTCGGACAAACGCCTGGCCGGCGCTCGAGAATCCGGGAACGTCACGTGCCCGTATGGGGCCCGTGACGAACTGGTCGTAAATCAAACGGCAGACATCCTGTTCCGCCCGCCAGCGCATTACCGCCGAGGTCGGAACCCCGGAGGCAATGGCCGGCAGCGTCAGAAAACCATGGGCAGGTCCACGTCCGGCAGCGGCAGCGCGTTTCGATTGCCATTGGGCGCCCGCGACAGCGATGAGTGCACCAGCGTGCTGAGGATCGAAGAGCATTCACCGATCTCCTTGTCATGAAAAAAAACCGCCCTTCCGGGCGGCTCGTTAGTGGATGTAGCGTTGTCCGGGTCGGATAACGCCTTGAGTAACTCGCGCTCACGCATGGGAGCCTTTGGCACCGGCCGCGCGCACGAACTTGAACCGCATCACCTCGCCCGAGTACTCCGGGCCGTCGATGGCGGCTGTGGTCAGCTCCGGATACTGCGCGGAGTAAAGGTCGCGGACTTCATCCGGCGTGAAGGTCGGTCCAGGATCGGCCAGATTCACGCCGTTGTAGACAAACTCGCGAAGCAGCTTGGCAATAGCAATGGACATGTGAACCTCAGTCGAAAAGTGAAGTCAGGTCGGTGCCGGATTTTTCTACTGCCGGCGCGGCGGTCGATGTTGCTGCGGTGGTAGCGGTGCTTTGCTCGCCCTCAGCGTTGTCATCCGCCTCGTCTTCGTCCGATTCGTTGTCGAAAGACGGTTTGGCGGCGGCCGCAGGTTTCACTTTGCCGCCCGTCAGCGCTTTCGTCGCCTTGGAGACTTGCGTCGTTTGGGCAGCTTCAAGAATCGCGGTGGTTGCCGCGACCTGGTCGGCGAGCGACGCGCGCACACCCGTGTAAGCAGCGAGCGCATCTGCAAAACCGGCATCGAGCTCGGCTGCCGAAGCGGTCAGCACGAGCGGTTGCAGCATCGCGACATCTTTCGCCGAGCCTTCCGGCTTGACGAACACCACAACATCGTCGCCTTTCATCTGCAACGAAAGCGTGAGCTTCGTGCAGCTGCGCAGCAGCGGTTCGAGAGAAACAAACATGGGAAAACTCCTAAGAAATAAAAAGACCGCCACAAGGGCGGTCTGAACGAGATGGAACAGCCGGTCGATGCGCAGAAACGCGCGGGTTAATACTTGAGCACCTTCGGCAGCTTGCCCGTGTAGTCAAAGCCTTCGACGGCAAGAAGCGCGTCGATGACCTCGGTTTTGGACTTGCCGAAGACTTTCTTAAAGTTGTCGCCAAGCGCGGCCTGAAGACCGAGCTCGTTGGCGACCACCATCATTTCCGACTTCGTGATCAGTTCAAGAAACTCCTTGCAGAGCTTCCAGTGCAGACCCAGATCGAGCTTGTGGTGCTTGCATAGTTGGGTGAGGTAACTGACGTCCAACCCTTCGATCGCAGCCACAGCGATGCCAATCATGGCCTTGTCGAGCGTCTCGTCCGACGCGGCTTGCACCGCTGTCACCGATTTCGTCACGTCCTTCGAGGGGATGCGTTCTTCAGTCATCTTTTCCCAGATGCCGGAGAACGTCTGCTCCTCGATGCAGCGCGCGTTACCTGAAAGCACGATGGCGATCAGGTATTTGCGCGCCGTCGCCGGATCACGACCGACTTCGCGACGCAACGCTTTGCGCCAAAGTGCGACGCGATACGTCTTCATCTTGTCGGACTCGGCAACCGTTGTGACGGAAGGGTTAGTGGAAGGAGCAATGGAGCCCGTTGCACCGGCGGTTTTCTTCGCCGGGACTGCGCGAGCACCGGTACCGGATTTCGCTTCGGCCACCACAGGCTGGCTTGCAGCTTTCTCAGCCTGCAGGCGTGCGGCCACCTTCTTCATGTTGCAGACGGTGTCGAAGCACTGGCCCTTGTAGACCTTGCCCATCGAATCAGGCAGGCCACTGACCGCCGCACCGTAGTTTTGGCACGCGTGGCAGGCGATCGCCTGTTCCGCGCCGACGCCTTTAGGGCCGTCGACTGCCAACTGAACGCGCGTTTCGTTATCGCCCGCGCGCACGATGCGAACGACCGGGTACTCGTCGCGCAACCCCGTCACAACCGATGCGAGCTGGTGCTCGCTCTTCTCGTTGTAGCAGGCGCGATTCGTACAGTTTCCCGTCGTGATCGCTTCGCCGAACATTTCGCCCTGATTGGCCGAATTGTGGTGGCAGCCTGCGCAATCGGTTTTGTCGAAGATCGCGGCGGACAGGGAGCAAGCAACCTGTTCGATCGTTTTCTTGATTTCGCCGACCGATTTGCCTTCCTTGATGATCACAGGCAGCAACTTATCCTGTGTCTCTTTGGGAAGCGCCGCAAGCAACTCAGCATGACCGAGTTTGATCGTGCGGGTGTTCAGCGCTTCCAACACGCCGTTGCTGCAGTTCATGAGCGCAAGTCGCGCTTCGAGAGTCGCGAGCGACCAGCCAATCATGCGCGCCGCTTCCTCGCGATCGCCCTTACAGATGCCAACTTGCTCGGCCGCAGCAATGGCTTCTTCGGACGGCGCCATGTTGGCGCGCTGCACGTTTTCGATAAGGGCGAGCTGCTTCGCTTCGGCCTCATCGACTTCCTTTAGCGTAACGGGGATCTCGTAATCTTCCCCGTGAGCAATCATCGCGGCTCTGTATCTGCGTTCGCCGGCGATCAGGACCACGACACCGTCTTCGTCCAGACGCACGATGATCGGGGTACAGACGCCTTTCACCTGAACGGACGCCACCAACTCGGCCATTTCGGCAGGGTCGAAGTACTTGCGCGGGTTTGATCGAACGACGATGACTTTCAGGGGCAATGTCGGCTGCTTCTGAGCCAGCAAGGAAGCCACGAATGCGGCGCTTGCGGGAGTTTGCTGCTCGACGGCGGTAGGTTGTTGCATGGGACAGGTCTCCAAAATGGGAACCTGCCCGTTCGGGAGAGGTTCCCGAAGGGTTGAACAACGAAAAGAGAGGTTTGGCCGAGGTGATCGGCGACGGTCGATGCGTCAGGGACGCGGGTGATAGTGAAACAATACCTGCTACATCTGCCCGCCTAGATCAGAAAGGTGGTCAAAACATGGTGTCTTTCGGTGAGCCTCCTGGACTGCGCACAACTGCCGCTGCGCGACAGCATTGGTACGACAATCACAATCCGAGACCTCATTCTCTGCTCTTCGTGACAAGTGAATTTGGTATCCGACGAAGATGATCCCTTTCGTTTCGATGGATACTAGCGACCTTCGCTGCTCGAAAAGTCAAAAGAGACAGCCGCGTGCTTTCCTTTCTCGGAGCATTTGATGGTCGATATTTCACATGAATCTCCTATCCAAACCGAGTTGCGCCTTCGCACCGTAATGAAGGTTGCGCGCCTTAAATTGTATCCAGGTCTCTATGCCTTTGAAGAGTTTGCACTCGGCTCGTTTCCAAGCGCTGCACGTGCTGATGCTCTTGCGCTGGTGCGCGACGACAATATCTGGAGTCAACTTGTTCCGTGTGAAATTCATGGTCCAGACCTTTTCGGGGTCTTTCGATTTCACTTTCCAAAGGGTGCGGATAACAGTGGGTTCGTAGGATGGCTCGCGACGCACCTCAAGCGGAAGTTCGGAACTGGAGTCTTCGTGACATGCGGACAAAATAGTGCGGACGGAGGCATTTTCGACTACTGGGGAGTACCTGCTGTCCTGGCACACGAAATATTCGAAGAAGTGGAACTTTTGATCCACCCTGCAAACGCATTGGAAGAATAGATTTCGCCTTGCCACACACTTCGATGCCGTCGAAACCACCGACGACATAAACCCGGCACTCGGCCGTGATGTATTTCAATCAAGTTTCGCAAAACGCTCCGCTCAGAATCTGAGCGGGCTTTCCGCGACCGACTCTAGCCGACCCACAAGGGACAGCGAAGTTTCTCGATAACGGCCATCCCCGACAGTGATATCTCAAATTTTGCGATGCCTTCAGAAAGGGAAGCATTTGCCGTTAAGCGGTATGCACAACACCGAAAATTTACGTTTGGATAATGACAAATTTCCGTGACCCCATGGTTCGTTCGGGTAGGGAAAACCGGCTTTTAGCGCTGCGCATATATGTGCGCGAAGCGTTAGGCACAGGGGCAAGACCACTCGGAGTGGTGGCTGCCCTTTTAGTAGCACTCGCGCTGTTTCTAACGACGTGGCACCTTGCGATCGTTCCGGCATTTAGGGTGAACGTGGCGTCGCCGATCCCCCCGATACGTCAAGCAGTTGTGACTATCGATAAACTTTCGTGGCTTAGGCCTGGCCCCAAAGGCGGCTTCTTAATGAAGCAGTCGTTCGTATTTCGCGTCGAAGGGCTAGACGTAGAATATCCCGCGAGTTTTCATGCAAATCCAGGTGAATCAATAAAGGTTTTTTACGTGGTTGACCAGCAAGGAAGGATTCTCGTAAAAGGTATAGCCCAAGTCGATTAGCCAATTTAAGAAACGATTTTCCATTTGCTGTCAACGATCTAAGTCACGGTATTGAAGGACCGCTTGCGGCCGAACCCGGTCCCATGTCGAAATTCCGCAGGCGACCGTGAGCAATCAGTCGAATTCCGCAAGACGAGACATTCGATGTACCCTATGGCGGGAGGAACAGCAATTTACTACCGTCGCCAGTCATGAAGTATTTTGCTGGCTCGCACCCGTTCGTGCCTTGGCCGCGCGAATGTATGCGTCTGCCTGCCACTCCTCGTAACCTAGAAGGAACCCCTCCATGCGTTCAAGCGATTCGTTCCAGCCAGTTACTTCTCCTGTATGCAGAAGAAGTATATAGGCGTCAATCCGCCACGCTTCGTCAGGTCGCGCATACAATACGCGTCTTGTACGGTGGCCTCTGAAAACCTTCATTCCGACGTACTCTCTCTTTACAAATCGTCCAGCCGCCACATAACGGTCGAGTAGCCGCTCTGGAATCACACTGACGTCCGTCAGCGGTGGATATTCGCCGGCGAAAGCGGCAAAGGGTTTGACACCGTCTAGCATCAGCGCAAGCTCCCGATTTGTGTGGACTTGGTAAGGAAGGTCATCAAGCCAATGACGGGGTCTCAGAATCGCTGAGGCCGATTCTCCAACCGAGAAACCGAAATGCGCTGAGATTCTAGTCGCCTCGTGGGCGTCTAACTCATAGACACAACGTGCATCAAACCCTTCGTCCTCCAGTAAAGAGGAAATGACAGACGGATCTGGCAGTTCGATCGCAAAGCTCTTTGAAGGGCATGCCGTGGCTGCATCGATGATTTCGAGGATGAACTTAACAATCATGTCGGATTGCCCAAAGTTTGGTGCTTCAGATTGTCGTCAATCTAGCACCATCAGTCCAATGACCGCGTCTGGCCGGTTGCCAAAGTTAGTTCTATGCATAGAACTGGTGGAAAGCTTCGATCGACGCGGCTACGGAAAGCGGTTGTAGCGGGAAACATTGTGCAAGCTCATTCATGCTGGTCTGGTCGGTAAGCCGCCGAGTGAATAGCGCCACAGCGTCTTTCCTAATGTGCCCATGGCGGTTCAGAAATTGCCCCCAGAGGGGCATATTGCGGAACCTGTTTTCTGCCACCGTCGCCGTCGCGATGTAGCACTCAGGAAATAACCGTCTATAGGCTGGCAAGTTGTATAGCCACGAGACCCCGGCTACTCGCCTGACCTCCCTGTGCTGTGAGCGGACGTGGTTTATAAGCGAAGTCAGCTCAGATAACCGGGAGGCCAAGCGCTCCTCGCTCAATGGAGCATAACGCTCCTCATCGGCGTTATGGAAATGAAGCCGAATTCGGTCCGCATCCTCAATAGCGTACGAGAAACATCCGAACGTCGCGACAACCGTTGCGGGCTGAACCCGATGGGGCAGATGACGGTAAAAGCGGTACGTCCATTCGCGTAGATCGGTCTCGCGCCCCAACCCTGCCACATAAGCTGTCCAGACCGGACTATTGCTATCGAATTTTCGATCACCAACGAACCGCACGTACAGATTCGTGAAGTCAAGAAGAGCCACCGGCAACGCGATGGGTCCTAGCTCCGAGACTCTTCCGGCGAACTTGAGCTGAAGGTCAAAGAATTCCTTGGCGTAACTCATTCCGATTCCACCCGGTGAGACGTTTTCCTGTTGCGAGTTTAACAATTGTCGCCAATCCTCGGTCGGCTGCCGAATGTCCGAAAGTGGCCGACTCGGGACTCTCGCGATTCGCTCAACACATGTCGCAACAACGCTTCGATCGGGCCGACAGGTGCCGTAGGGGTCGATGCGCCGTCAAGATCAACAGACCAGCCCTCAACTGCCAGCCTCAACGATCATCCCCTGAGCCTATGGTCCGCGTCTGACCGCTCCTTGCCAACGTATAACCGGAATCATCTCCGATCCCGTATTTGGAGAGAGGCACGCTCAGACATTTACTTACATTTCTAACAGCTCGCCTTGTCCACGCTCACGGTGTCGTGCCGTTAACTAATCGTGGGCGTGAGCTGGGTTTGGCCCCCTTGGCTTACATTTCGCCGCCGCATCGGCTCTAAAAAGGCTTCATCGTGTCCGAGGATTATCAGTGATTACAAAGTTGAAGCTAGCGTCGTGGGCGATGATGTTAATTGCCTCGTTATGCATATCGGTGCCTGCATCGGCACATATCGACGTCGGTGTGGGAATCTACGCGCCTGCACCGCGGTATGCGCCGCCCCCGGTCGTGTACGGACCACCGCCGGTGATCTATGAAGCCCCGCCTGTCGTGTACGGCGCGCCTCCAGTGGTCTACGGTGCGCCGCCCGTTATCTATGGTGTGCCGCCAGGAGCTTCATCTTACGGTCCCCCAGGGACCTATTACGGGCCCGATTGGCGTGAAAGGGAGTGGCGCCGGCGTGAATGGGAAGAGCGGCACCGCGAAGATTGCCGTTGGCACGACTGTAACGATCGCCGGCGTTGGTGAATGGGCAACATATCGCGCCGCGAGGGCGCAATCGTGCAAAAGCAGCACTCCAGCCCTTTTGAGCAAGGACCAAGCTCCGTCGCCTATGGTCGCAAGTGGCAGATGACGCGGTGGCCGTAGGGGAGTCCACACCGCATACCGGCGCGATCCATCTCACTAGGGCATTCCAGCTCGGGTACAGATATTGTCATCGTGACAGCGTCCGGTAGGAATGGAAGGGCATAGTCCAACCTTGCCGGCATGCGAAAAATATGCGTAAACTGAACACTGAGGCATTTGACGCCTTCTTTAGCTTTTCCGCGCCTCCCCGCAACACGCTACATCCCAACATATAGGCCTTAGCACGAATCGTCACCACAACTTTTTACCGAGACAACGCAAGAAGTTGCACATACTGACCTACTTGTCGATAGGTTCCCTCAAAGGCGGAGGCAAAAAAAACCCGGCATTAGGCCGGGTTTTGACAAAAGGACACTATGGCAGTGGTCAGCTGCCGATCCAATCTTACACCGCAACCGCAGTTGCGATCGGCCGAGACAGAAGCGTCGTCACCGCCCCTGCAAGCGCCCACTCGCCAAACTTCGACTCATGGCTCTCGTGTACCAACCGGTCGAGGCAGATCACCTCGATCCCGTCGGCTTGCACCGTGCCGAGAATCTTGGCCAGCACCGCCCGGTTTGATCCTTCACGCTTAACCGTGACCGTGCTTTCACCGACCACAACATCCACATTCGTACTTTTCATGCAGCCTCCTTTAACAGTTTGCGCATTTCGCCGGCTGTTGCGTCAGCGAGAAGCGCCAGATCATCGACGAACCGGTCAAGCAACGAGTCCATGTGCAGAAACGTCTCGTCTTCAAGTTCCGGTGTCGTCCAGTCCAGTCCCGCCTGCGTTGCATCGCGTTTGTGCGCAACCATCTGGTCCTGGTAGACATCGATGCTTCCCGGCAAATGAAAGTACTCGACCTTCAAGACGCCTTTGCGATTCCAGCGCAATGCACGTCGCATCGCCTGGTATTCGATGCGCCACGTCCACGACCGGTCATAGAACAGGATGTAGTCAGCGTTGGGCAGGTTGTAGCCCGCTCGCCCCGATGCTTTGGTTGCGAGTAGGCCCGTCGCCGACCCCGTCAAAAACCGCTTGTCCTTGTCGGCCACGCGCTTCTTGATTGGGATTTCGCCATGAAAACGTACAGTCTCCACGCCGTCCGCGCCGAGCTCGCGCGCGATCAGATCAAGCACGCCCGGGTTCTCGGCGAAAACAATTGCCTTTTTGCCTTCCTGCGCAATGGCCTTCATCCTCGCAATCACCGCACGTTGCTTGCTGGTCAAGCGAAGCACACCATCGACACCTTCCATGCCGAACTGCGGATAGTTGGCGGCGAAGTGCACTGCGCGAATGCGCGCGAGGATCGTCACGAGATTGCACGCTTTCGTGTCGCTCCTTGATTGGCGGTACCAGTCCGCAAACTCGTCGGCCGCACGCAGGTATACCGCCAAGTGCTCGCGGTCCCACTGCACCGTGTTCACCTCGAACTCGGGCGGATCGATTTGGATGTACTTCGCAACCTCGGGTTCAGCAACCAGCCGCCGCTTGATATGCGGCGCCAGCATTGCCCGATAGCCGTGAAGGTTCCCGATCTTAGGCACCTCGCGTTTCGCCCCTTCCTGCAGGCTCTCCGCAAATTGCCACGTCACCCACTCAAGCACGACGAAATCATCGCGAAACCGGTCAACGCCTCGCATCGCATACTCGACCGACTTGATCCAGTTCGGCTCGAGGTAGCCGACCCTGTAGCCATACCGCTGCGCCGCGGTCCCGTCACCACCCGTAAATGCGATCAGCCCAAAGGCGTCTCTTGGGTAGTTGGGGATTGGCGACCCCGTGAGCACGAAACGACGCCGTGCCGAAAGCTCCCAAAGCGCTTGGCTTTGGTCGCTCGTTGGGTTGGCAAGCCTTTCGCCTTCATCGGCGACCAGCAAACCAATCCGCCGGCGAAGCCGATGCGCGTATGTAACACGCTTCGAACCTGCCCTATCGACCGGCATCCGCAATCGCTCGTAAGAGATCAGATTGATGCGCTTCAGTTCAACCAGATCGTCTGCGCTCCCGATAACCTTCACCTCATCCGGCGATATCGGCAGCAAGGCGATTTCGCTGAGCATCTCTTCGATCAATCGAGATTCCACAACGATGAGACCGTGCTTGACGCCCGATGCGAGAATCAGTGCGATGGAAAGCCTGGACTTTCCGCAACCCTGCTCCCACGCGATGACGCAGCCTGACGGCTTCAGAAGCGTTTCGATCAGGTCATCCGTCTGGAATTCCCAATCGAGCCATCGATCAATTCCCAGTGCTTCGACTCTGCTGCGCAACGCGTTAGCCTGTTGCGGATACTTTGCTAACAGCCCTTCGTGCACGACCTCCCAGCCCTCGGACACATTGTCGACCGCAAACCGCGCGTTCAACTCGTCGACAGAGAGCCAATAAGACGTGCCATGCACAGCGTAGCGGTAACGACCATCGTCATCGCGCGTGAAAGCCACATCTTGGCCGGCTTTGATGAGTGGGCTGCCCCACTTGGTCGCATCGACGACATGCGTTTGCTTGGCGGTCCCCGTGACCGAGTCGAGCGACCCTGTACCGGTGGTCCATGCGACGTGTCGAAGCGGCGTTGCCTGCCGCTCGCTGCGTCTCACCCGTCGTGCAAAGTGCTCAAGAAAGCCAGGTTTGAACATCGGCACGCCACCCGCAGCGCGGATCCTTCCGAATAGCTCATCGAGCGCAGTCAATGGGTTTGGCTGGACGAGATACGTCTCCATGTCCAGCAACCCTTGACCCGCATACCGAAAACCACGCGGCAGTCGATGACCGTCGCGCGAATAGATGCGAGAGTGAAGGACGCGATTGAGTACCATCGCTTCGGTAAATCCACAGGCAAACCCGAGGCGAATCTTGCGGCCATCGTGCGAGATCGCGACCGCGGTGTCGCCCGTGACCGGCCGAGTGATGAATGGCTCGCTGTCGTCAAGCTTTTGCAGCCTCAGTCTCGCTTCGCCAAAGGTTCGATCCTCGTAGTGCAGGCCGAGGTCCGGCGCGGCGCAGTTCAGGTCAGAGACGACCGTGCTGATACAACTGTGCGGCCGACTGCGATATCGATCAAACACCACGATAGCGGTTCGCACGTTTGCACCCTCTTCCTTGAAGGCATCGGGCGGCAACTCGAACAGACCAGCAGCGCGCCGCGCCGCTTCATCATCCCGATCGCCCGTGACCATCGCTTGCGCGGTAGTCAATGGCAACAGCGCAACAACGATGTTGGCCGCGTCAAGCGCCTGATACACCGCATATTCGTGACTCAACGCGCTCGTATGAGCGCCGTACCGGCCCCACGTCGTGCAAGCGAACGGCTTCAGGTGCGGCGATTCGAGGTGGATCGAAAACGGCGGATTGATGAGGGCGATATCGAAGCGGGTCGGTTGGATATCCTCCATCCCGGCTTGCCGAAATACGCACTCGAAACCTGCCGCCTCGAACGTGCTCTGACATCGAGATATGACGTCGGCATGAACGTCGATCCCATACACCGCGTGCTGCTCGGGATCTGCAAACTGCAACAGGCGCCCCGACCCCACCGAATTGTCCAGGATGCGGATTTTTCGGGGAATATTCCAGCCGCTCACGAAACTCCACATGAACGCGGCCAAGGCATCCGGCGTGAAGAACTGGCCAAGGTGCAAGCGCCTCGCGGCGTGAAGCTCCCCTTGGTGCGCGACCGGCGCGGCCTGTGAACCCAAGCTCACGGTCGACCGAAGCGGCGCGTACCAATCGGGCACAAACGAAAACAGATCTCTCTGCATGAATGACACTCCACAAATGAAAAGACCCGCCGAAGCGGGTCAGAAAGGAAAAGCACGCCGGTCAGTACCGGTCGCGCGAAGCAAGATGTTCAGCGCCGTACTCGCTCACGAACAGTGACAAGGCGTCACCGACCTGATGCGAGAACTTGAACTGCCATTTGTCGTTGAACATCACGACGTCAAGTCCGTTGAAGGACATCTTTTGGCGGGTTTCGAATTCGAGATCGCTCACGTTGCAGTGCTTGAGGTGCTGGCCCAAAGCGCCGAACTCGTGCTTGAACGCAAACGTCGCTAACCCGTCAAACGTCAGCGCAAGAGTTTGCGTCGATCCATAGTGAATGCGTCGTTTCCCGGAAGAGCGGAAAGACACTTCGGACGAGACGCGCTTTTCAAGCACGACAGCACTGCTCGTGCGCTTGATCTGCGAGTCGGGCTTCAACCAGAAGCCGTTGATGATCGCCTTCGCAGCTTGTGAAAACGCGACCTCACGGCCGGCATCGCCCGCGTAAGTCTTCTCAAGGTGTTGCCAAAAGCCGTCGAGATCTGGAAGCTTCCCCGCTTCGAGCACCTTTCCGACATCCAAGCCGAATCGCTTGAGCTCGGCATCTTTATCGATATCGAGCCGCCCGGATCCAGGCGCGAACTTGCGGGATGCCTCCATCACCAAGCGCCCGGTGAGGCGGCTGCAGAACTCCTGCAACTCCCGTTCAGTAGCGTAGGAACTTCGGGTGTTCATGGCGGTGTACCCCGCGCCAAGATCAGCGAAGGCTTCTTTTTCCGCTGCCAGGACATTGCCATAAGCGCGTTCGGCCGCGTCCTGCGCCGTTTTGAACAGATGAACCAGATTTGTGAACATGCAGATCTCCAAAAAGGAAATGAGCAGGCGCACGCCCACAGGGGGCGGTGCCCCTGCGGGATAATTGAAGAAAACTCTAAAAGTGAATCGCTTAACCAGCTTGAGCGATTTCACGCAGCAACCCTTCGTGGGTGAGCGCCTCGTCGCACACGTGCTGCACGAACGCTTCTGTGTCGAGCGCTTCTATACGGTCGACGATTTCAGAAACGTCGTCAGTGAACGCCTCTGGCGTGTACGCCTTGGGCATGTATCCGCCCAGCGCAAGTGCCGCATAACCAGTAACCGAAAGACTGATGCCAAATCCGTTCGACTCCTCGCCGTTAACGGTTGCATCCAGCAATGTGAAATCCAAACTGATGATGCACAGCGAGTCCGAAAAGATGTCTAGGCTCAGACGGGACTCTTCATCGCCGCCTTCGTATATCTCGCCGAGTAGATTGGGTATCCGCTCGGCAAGACCGCTTCGTATAAGCGTGAGCTTGGCCCTCATGAGAGGTTGAACCTGGCTCCAGACTTTGGTGTAGTTATTGAAAGCCTGCATGTGATTCTCCATTTGAAAATGCAGGCGCAAGTCCTCGAAGGGGCTGTGCCCCTGCGGGATTGTCTAAAAAAATCAAAGGGAATGCGCGGTCAGAACTGCCTAACGGCGCGGTATCGATGCGCAGATAAGCGCGGGTTGGAAATGGTACTTTATAGCTTTCGGTCCCTCGCCGTTTGCCGAAAAGCTTAGAAAAACCACCTCCTTTTCGTTGAAATCTATTCGCACGGCTTGCCGTCCAGCAGCGGTTGTCCACAGATTGTGTGGGCAAGGTTGTGGATATCTGTCTGTGTCTCCATGCCAGTCATGGCTTGAGTCGGCATTGCATCTTCCAGGTCATTGAGCGGTCGACTATGGTCTAGCGACTCTACCGAAATACGTCAGAAGTAGGTCCAAGGCTTCATGCATCCCGCTTCGGATCTACGCAGATTCCGAATAGCGTATGTTTTCTCGCACGTTTCGGTCACTCGTCCGCCTCATGACCGTTGAAAATTTGGTAGGCCGGCGACGCTGCACCGACCGGGTGTTTGTTTGCTTGACCACTACCCCACCGCGCATAGGCGCTTCCAATGCCCCTCATATCGTTCGACGGTATCAGCCAGCCTCTCGAAGAGGTGCAAGACAACCCGGCTCGATTTGCACTGAACCTAGAACGTGCTAAGAAGAGCCCGGGCTACGCGGTGTGCGGCTGCAAACCAAGGTCTGTTTCGTCACCGCTGCGACTGGTGATTAGACGGTACGGGAAACTCTTCCATCTCGCCCGCTGGCCCGACGAAGGCGCCAAACACGACGCGAATACCTGCCCATTCTTCTCCGAGTCCAGTCCCGGTGGCGAATCTGGCGCCACTGCCCAGGACGCCATTCGAAACACGCCCGACGGCCTGAACGCGAAGCTCGACATTTCCTTGAGTGTCCGGACAGTTGATCGAGTGTCGCCTTCCGGTGGATCAACGCCCACGCGCGCGGCAGGCCGCCGCAGCGCGCCTTTGCTTGGTTTCCTGCAGCGTATCTGGACAGACGCTCGGCTTAATCAATGGTCTGGTGGCGCCCAGCGAAACTGGGGCACCTGTAATGCGCGGGTGCTCGCGCAGTTGGGCGAGGGCAAACTGAACGGCCGTCCGATCCAGGAGGTCGTGCATGTCATGCGCCGGTACGAAGAATCGCAGCAGACGGCGATCAAGGCTGAGCTCGAAGAATTTCTTGCGCGCATTCAAACCACCGCCGATGCCTCTGAGCGCGGCATCGTCATCGCGGAAATAAAATCGATCGACCCCTCCAAATACAGCTTTGTCGTCAAAATCCGTCAGACATTCGAATCGTTTTCGCAGCGAAGGACGTGATCGGAAAAGCAGCGAAGTCATTTCGTTACGCATGGTCGATGATCGGCAACGCCGAAGCGCGCGTCATCGCAGTACTGCTTCTCGAGCGCACAAAGGACGGCAATCTACGCGTCATCGATCTCGCCGTGCAGCTATGCAGTAAAGCGTTTATCCCCTGCGATTCCAGTTATGAGGTCGCGATGGCCAACCGGCTTGTCGCTGACGGTCGGCGCTTCTATAAGCCCTTGCGGCTCCTGCCAGGCGAAGAGATGCTGCCCGACTTCGTACTGGTGGATACGCCCGTGCCAACGGCAATCGAAGTCTACGGCATGGAATCTCACGACGGGTACCGCCGAAGAAAGGAACAGAAGCAAGCGATCTACTCCCAAAACCGTACGCCCTGCATCGAATGGGTTCCACCGGCTCATTTAGCGTCGGTTCGCTTGCCGGCTGCGGCTTGACTTTTAGGCGCGTGGCGTAGGTTGAAGGAAGCGCTCAAACGGGCCTAACTAACCAACGAGGACACCCCATGCACGCCCCTTCGTTTTTTCTTCAACGAGCCGTTGCTCGCGGCGCCGATTGGCAAATGGCGTATCCCGCACTCGCGCTGGCCAGCTCCACTGACCCGGTTGACGAAAACCGCAAACAAATCGTCGTCGCAGCAGCTGACGATATGTGCCTGCGCACGGTCTTCTTCAGTTCTCTCGGGGCGATTCTAGACTTCCAGGCGACGTGGGAGGAGTTGCGCGATGCATCGTCCTGGCTGGGCTTTACGCTTCGTTGGAATCGTTGGTGGCTGCCTGACAGCGCGTCTCATGCGGCGCTGACACGAGCCGCCTACGCTCCCAATGACGTGCGGATCGCCCATCGCCCCATCATCGGCACTCTTTCCGATGACGCGGCTTTTCGTACCTACCTCATGAGCGTCGAGTCCACCTATCGACGCGACGCCACGATCTCGCGTGTCCTCTTTGCCATGAGCGACGGTTTCGCCGACGCCGTGGCCTAGGCCGACTTAAGAGGAATACCCATGAACTCCAAAAACTTTCACAACGTAGAACAACATGATATGACCGCGAAATCTCAGATGCGTGAATGTACGTCTGGAGCGTCGACCCAGGAGGCAGAGTTCGCCGCATGGGCGGTAACAATCAATCTTCAAAACGTCGCCGCCGGCCTCGCTCATATCTCGATTCCCGAGCAGCGTACGGAACAAATTGTCGATTTCGCGAAGGCGGTCTTTCTCGATGGCATGCGGCACAACGCGCTTCTTCAGGCTTCCGGCGCGGCAGTTCCCTCGGCTCAAATCGGTCAGCCCACGCTCGAAGGTTTCACCGACGCCTTACTTGCTCCCCTGACGATCGTTCGAGACCATCAGGGCTTTTTCAATCATCCCGGCTTGCCCGCGTGCGATGAAGACGTGCGCCTCGACAAGCTGCTTGGAGCGTTTGGATTAGAGACCAAGTTAGTCGATCTCGAGTCTGAGGCACTTGCGCTCGATGCCAAAGAAAAAATGAGCGAAGCGTTAGATTTTTCCGCGTGGATCCCGACACCGCCTGCCGGTGACGGATGGATGCTTCTCCAAATCCAGGAAGCAGAGGACGGTGCATACGCGCTGTTCGCTCGGCGCGCGACAAATTCCGACGGCGCGTATCGGCCCACCCGTCAATTGACGACCGCGGTTCAAATCGGCGGCCGCGCATGAATGTCTGCGCCGATGCCATGCGCCGACCAGCGAGGAACACAGCATGAAAAACACCAAGATCGATTGGGCCTCACATACGTTCAATCCGTGGGAAGGTTGTCAAAAGGTCGGCCCTGGGTGCGACAATTGCTACGCGGAAGCGCGCAATGCCCGCTTTGCTGGTGGCGTCGCAGTCAATTGGGGAGCGGGGGCACCCCGGCGGCGTACCAGCGCGTCCAATTGGTCAAAGCCCCGCAAATGGGCCGCGGAACACGAAGCCTACTTCGCCAAGCACGGTCATCGGCAACGCGTCTTCTGCTCGAGTCTTGCCGACGTGTTCGATACCGCGGTGGACCCTCAGTGGCGCGCGGACCTTTTCGCGTTGATTCGGCACACCCCCGAACTCGACTGGCTCCTGCTCACCAAGCGAATCGGCAACGTCCCCAGCATGTTGCCCGCAGATTGGGAAGATGGCTGGTCCAACGTCTGGATTGGCGCGACTGTCGTCAATCAGGCCGAAGCGGACCGAGACATCCCAAAATTATTTGAGGTCCCTGCGGCGATACGCTTCTTGTCGATCGAGCCAATGCTGGGCCCGATCGACCTTCGCCGGTTTCTGACGCCCACCGGCGTTCACTGCCCGGACGTTTGCCTCGATACTCGGTACGTACTCGAGAGCGAGATCGAAACCGTCCTCGACCATGGACAACATGAGCCACTCTGTCCGCGCTGCGGCGAGCGTGGGAGTTGGACAGGATACGACGCCGGCATCGATTGGGTAATTGTGGGCGGCGAGAGCGGGCACCATGCGCGACCTATGCATCCCGCATGGCCAAAATCGATCCGCGATCAGTGTCGCGTCGCGGCCGTCCCGTTCACGTTTAAGCAGTGGGGAGAATGGAGCGAGTTTGCGAACGAAGATCACTACACACATTACGGCGAAGAGCGCCATGCACACGCCTGGGTCGATGCCCGAACAGGTAGCCATGGCTTGTGCTGGATCGTTGACGACGACGGGGTCTGGTCGAACCATATCGGCGAACCGCCAACCGATAAAAACGGGCAAATAGTCGAGCACGTTGCCGTTATGGGATGGTTTGGCAAGAGCGCGTCGGGACGCGTGCTGGATGCTCGGCAACACGATGAGTCGCCCGAGAGCGCGGCGGCATCCACACCTTCATCGATTCCCGCGACCGCGTGAGCAAGGTCGTCGATATCAGGAAGTTCCGAGTCACCCGGGACGAGCGCACTCACCGACCAGGCGAATGCGCTCATCGGCACATCAAGCTCGACCGCCACGGCGGCATCGTCACCTGCGGCAACTGCGGCGCCGCCCTTTCGGCGTTCTGGGCGCTCGAAATGCTCTCGGAACAATACGCATCGGCCTTGGCGAATATCGCGCGGCTGGACCAGCGACTAACGCAAGCTAACGACCTAATCGCCACCCTCTCCGCCGCGCTCGATGATCGACAAACGATTCAGAAAAGCACACTAATGAGTGACGTTCCGACGCTTGACTAGCGCCCCCTTCGTGGTGCAATGAGATCATCCAATTTCGCACCATTCACGTTATGAAGCGCACGTTCTCTTGCGGACACATCGGCAAAGGCCAGTATTGTCACGCCTGCACGGCCGCAGAAAAATCCAGACAGACTGAAAAGCTAGCGCGGGAAAAAGCCCGGGAAAAGAAACAGCGCGCCGCTGAAGATGATCACGTCGACCTATCGATGGTGACCCACCTACGGGCGGTTCAACAGCAGGCGCGGGAGATCCTTCGCAAGGTCAGCGCAGGCGAGCATCCACTCGCGCTTAATGGAAAGCCCCTGCGTTCGTGTGCGGGACAGGTTATCTCCGTTCCTGTTGGCCGCTCGTACCGTCTACTTTTTGACGCACCAACGCTTCGACCATTGCAGCTTTTAAGTCATGAAGCCTATAACCACATCGCCGATCGACGTGCATGACATTAAAATAAGCTTTCGACGTTGGGCTAATTGTGGGAACATTTCTTCGGCCAATATAGGCAGGGCGATATCAATTAATCTGACAATTCGCCGAAACTGAAATCATAACTTTTAGCCAATGACCGACGAACTTTTCCCATGCGCTCATTGTGGCGGCAATTGGTCCTTTGGCTGGTCGCAACGCGTGATAGACAGGCCATCAAGACCTCAACTGGATTTATCCAAGTGGGGCACCGGTGCTGGACGCGCCTTGAGAATGGGTGACACGGAACCACGTCCGCCCGAAGAACCGCCGACCGAGCAGGTCGTGTGTATTGCATGCGAAGACTGCGGAATGCAAACCCCGTGGGAGCCGATCGGAACTGACAGGAATGCCGCACTGGATCGCGCCGGTGTCATATGGAATACGCGATTCAATCGACCCGCTGCAACGAAAGGTGATTTACTCGACCTTGCTCGAAAAGAAATCTCTGCAGTCGATATTCCCTACATTCTGGATCTGCTGTCGCGTACCACTGAAGACTGGGAAACACGCGGGCCGATCTTCGGGATGCTCGCTCAAAAAGTCGTCGACAGTAAAATAACAATGCGAGACTTTTGGCCGGTCGATCCGGTGCTCAAAGACGCAGCCCGTTTCCGGACGTTGGTACAACTCGCCAAATTCGTCTATATCGACAGCATCGCTTCCGTACAGTTTCCGCGCATCCCAGCGACGGGCGGCGACGACGACTGCAGTTTCGAAACACGGATCGCCGCCGCTGTAGATGATCTGCCCGAGCGCAGCCGCTGGTAGCCTTAACTGACATTTTGACGGAAAACAGGAGTTTTCCGTCGCAACTGACCAGCACTTCACCGTTTCGCCTTCCCGCCAATTATCTTGCCGCACGCCACGGTCGGCCAGGCGTTTCCTTGACAACGCCGCCCACGCGTCATGATGAGTCAACGCCTCGCACTTTAGCCGGGCGCCTTACCTGAGAATCCCAATGACCCCCATCGAGTACCTTTGCGCAGCATATCGATATCGCGCTTCGCTGAAAGTCGAACTCACGGCCGCAGTTCTACTTGGTTTGATCATGAGCTACCACGCCATGACCAGCCCCTGGCTTGACTGGCTAGCCCTGTAGCGCCACAAGTTGTTTCGCGCGCCACGGGAAGTGAAATATGGTCCATTGAACGACTAATCTCGGCCCTATGACAAATGACGAAGGCGGGCTGAAATAAATACGTTGAACACTCCACCACAAAGATTTGGGCTCGAGGCGAGATTCGCAGTCGACCGCGATGGGAGAATCGTGCACGTTTCAGAGGTTGATCGTGGCCGCGCATGCAGGTGCTCTTGCGCGGCCTGCGATCGCGCAGTTGTCGCAAAGAAGGGAGCGCACAACGTATTTCACTTCGCTCACGACGTTTCTGGAAGCTGCGCGACTGCTGCAGAGACGGCGCTGCACCGTGCCATCAAACAGGTCATCGCGGACGGCGACGTAATCGCGGTACCAGAACTGGTAGTAGAGGCGACAGCGGCTTATAACGGGCATACAAAAAGCTCGCGAACAGTGCTGGAGGAGCGTCGTGTTTCTTATAACTCTCCGCGCCTGGAAGAGCGAATTGCGGACATCGTTGCGGACGCCGTCGTCTTGGTCTCAGGGCGAGACCTAATCATTGAGGTAGCTGTCACGCATCGAGTTGACGATGACAAGCGCGCGAAAATTGCACGAATTGGGCTATCCGCTTTGGAGCTCGAGGCGTGGCGTATCCCTCGCGACGTTGATTGGCCCAACCTCCGAGCCTTTGTACGGGAGTCGTTTTCGAGCCGAGTCTGGCTGCACAACCTCCGTGAGCCAATGCAATATCGACTCGCGCACCTGCAAGCGTTGGAACATGCAAAAAATACATCGCTGTATTGGGAAGCGTTGAAAAGGGCTAGGCTTGCAAAAAAGACAGCCGCAGAGTCAGCTCGGCTCCACGCAGAATCGCTCAAAGCTGAAGCGGACCGGGCAGTGATCGAAAAATTTCAACGGCTATGGAGGATCTACAAGACAAGCACTTTGCCGCGGGTGAAACTCGACGCGAAGGCCTCGGGGTATGTCGACAGGTGGAACGAGGAAGACGCTGGCAGCGACCCCGGCGCGTACTTCAATCTGTTGCTCGATTTCATCAGGAACACGACAGCGTCGACGCTGCAGGCTGAGCACACGGAGAATAATTGAGGTGAAAACCGACATAGCGTCAACAGGTGGTCCCCTGTTCAACAAGTATTTCCGCGTTCGGCCAGGCCAACACCGGCCAATAAACTCTCCCATATTTGGATCGCTGACAATCACGTCGTTTTCACTTATCTAGCACGGATCTCACTTTCCATTGCACCAGACAAGTTGATACGCCCTATCAATTGCCGTAGGGGCGGTCCAGGCGGCTTTTTTCGCCCCCTTATACGGCGTATAGCCCCTCCCAAAGAGTCGAAACCTTCTAAGTGTTTGAAAATACGCGACTAATATTTCGGACCCCGGGGGTGTTACAAACGAACCAAAAACGAACCAACTCCGCGCCAAAACGGCGAGCGACCAAAAATTCCGATCGCAGCAGTTCGATCTAAAGCGGATCTCACAAAACGAGTACAACCTCGATTTTCGAATCCTATTTGTTGATGTAACAGTCGCAAACGCAGCTCCGCTGTCGTTTATAAACACTCGCAACCTGTCGCCCCGCCTGACGCTCAACAAAGGTCAATGGTCGGCGCTTGCATAACTGCCAAATGTCACTACGAGCCGGACCAGTCCGTTCCGGCCAATACCCGATAAAGCGCCTGCCGGGAGATTCCCAAGGCAGCCGCCGCGTGACTCTTGTTCCCGCCTGTCGTGATGAGCGCCGCCGTCGCTTGTTCGAGCGAGACCTTTGGCACCTGCGCTGCCGCCTGTATCCGATGAGTTGATAGATAGGCGTTTGCCTTCGTTGCGCGACTGTGTCCCGCAGCTTCCACAACACGTTGAATAGCTGCACGATGCGTCTCCCGGTCAACGCGCTCGAGCGCGCCCTTGATCGGCGCAGGAACACTCGTCAGGCGCTCATACAACTGTTGAAGATATTGGTGCCGCAGGCCGTGACTGGTTACGCCGATCCCATCTTCTGTCACTCCGTGACATTGGAGAACGTAGTAGTAGTGATTCCTCCACTGCGCCATCGTCCTGCCATGCGGCATCATTGAACCCGTATAGGGATTCGTCACTCGCGCAGCTTCTTCGAGGACGGCAAACTTAAATTCCAACGGCACCTCTCGGGCTCTGCCGCCCTTTGTTCCGCGAACGACCGCCAAGAAGGCCGCGTCGCGAATGGCCTCAGTAGGGCGGAGCATGAAGCTTTCTTCAACTCGCAAACCGAATGTGGCCTGCAACTTCAACTGCATAGCAACGTTGACGTTTGTCAAAGCAATTTCCTCGATTTTGGCTACCGCATCTACCCCGTTTCCTTCCCAGGATTTGTCGCACAGCGCGACATAGGACCTGACGAGCCCGAGCGCTTTTCTGTCCGCATAATCCGACAGCGCGCCGACCAGGCCGGATTTACCCATCCACTCGGCGAGCGCTCGAAAATACGTGAGCTTGTTTTCTATTGTCCCGCCCGATTGGCCGTCCTTAACCCACAAATCGACAAGCGCTTGAATGTGTTTGCCTTTAAGCGAATACGGACTTTGAAGCGCGTAGCCGTTCTCGCGAAGTTCCTCGAACGAACGGCACAGCTTTCGCATGCGGTACTCCTGCGTCTTGATCGAAAGCGCCTTTGCACTGATCCGCGTGCGGCTATGGACTCGATTCACGTTATCGAGGAACAATCGCTCAAACGCACCGCGGAAATCGGGCGGAAAGCGATAGCTCTTCAGGATTGCGGATACATTCAAAATGGCCGACATCGATTAGGCCTCCGTCCGTACTGACGCGCCGAGCACGGCCGACGCGATCAGCCAACGCGCCGAAAACCTCCTGCCCTTACGATTGCTGATCTGCATAAAGCGCCCTCCCCAAAACCTATCGTCCGTTGTTGATCTCAGCCCAACCACCCATTGCTCGGCGGCCGTCACGCTCTCTGCCTCGGTGCGCTTCGCGAGAATCGACTGGAGCCTATCCCCGTCGTATCTGTATCGCGCTGCGCGTTGCGTACCCCGCCGGGTCTTACCTTCCTGTTCTTTAGCGATTCCATTCGATCAACCCAACACGTGGAAGAAACGTGTTCGACTGTCCTGCTGCCTGCTGCCAATCCATCACGCTCCCGCGTGAAGATCGCCCGCGAAGTTGCTGCACCCGCCCTATCGAACCGGCCCCGCGTTGCGGGATCACTGTCGCTCGGTACGGCGTGCTGCATCGCTGGTCAGGTAAGCAGAGCATTTCGCTCCGCGACCCGGCTAGGCGGCTGCTGCGGCTACCGCGCCGGCCTAGACGCCTTTCTGCGTCGTTTGCGTGCTCACGCGTTGCTCGCGCTCCGCACACACCTTGGCCATTTGCTCGGTAATACTTTTTGCGCATTTCTTTCTCCGGCTGCGCCTACCGTTCGTCTTCCGTACAGGGTTCAGCCAATCCGTTACCTGGATTGCCGATGCCCCCATCCCCAAGCACGTTCACTCAGTCGCCGTGTGTCGGACTTCGCGTAACGCGCCCAGCTTCGTATGCTGAAAGGATGTGTCCATGTGAGCTTGAGTGCTGTCGATGCGAACCCGGAAAATGTCCGAGGTGTCCGCATACACAGTGTCTCAACTCACTTACAGGGGCCGAACTGCCCGCAAACCTAATGGATATCGCTGTCCAGTGGTCCTCAACTTTGACCACTGTGTACTTGATTCGAATCAGAAAAAAGCCCCAACAACTTGGAGCCAGGACAGAAGAGCTTTTCGCTAGGCAAAGCGAGGCCCTCGATGGTCAAACTTGGAGGTCGATGCGCAGAACGCGCGGGGTATGAAAAGGAGAATAACCGGACCTTGATGAATAGGCGGCTTCAAAAGGTAGGTAAATGTAGTTAGCTTTTCGATCCTTGACATGCTGCGCAGGCCGTTAAAGTTAGATCACCGTAATTGCTTGGGCCACATTTTGGGCACTTAAGAGGCCAAGCTTGGCAAACCCCAAGTGCGGATCAAACCGTTGGGCCACATTTTGGCCCAATAAGTGCCCAAGTGGTTGTCTAACCTTTCCTTTGGGCACTTAAGTGCCCAATAAGTGGCCCAGCAGCTGCGGCAACTAACCCCTACTCTGGAGAGAGCATGAAGTCATCAGTATTCGCAATCGACGTCGGCTACGGAAACACAAAAAGCGCATTCCGAATGGGGTCTGACATAGCGACGCAAATGTTTCCGTCGCTCACACCGATCGCGGTGGACGACGCCGTCTCGGCATACGGCCAAGGCATCGTCGCATCGCGCAAGGTTGCTCCAATCAGGGTCGGCGGGACGGCATACGAAGTTGGCCCAGGTGTGGACATCTCATCTGCATATGGCAACGCCGGACGGACGTTGTCAGAAGACTTTTGCTTGACGCCCAATTACGCTGCGCTGCTTGGTGGCTCGCTGCATTTCGCTGGGGTCGATGATGTCGAACTTCTCGTTCTTGGCTTGCCAGTGCATACGATCACCCGGCATTCGAGCGAACTCAAAACGGCATTTACTGGAACTCATGACTTCGGCCATGGGCCGGTGCGCATCGGTGCCGTCAAGGTTATCCCGCAGCCACTCGGCTCCCTAGTTTCTTTTTCCGAATACGGCGGCAGTCGCTTCGATCGCGAGAACGCGCACCTTGTTATCGATGTTGGCTATTTCACGACCGATTGGGTAGTAGCGAATGGCTTCACGATGAACGACCGCCGAAGCGGCGGAGCGCCGGGCGGGGCGTCTCAGATCTATCAGCGCATCGCCTCCCTCATCTCAAGTAACGAGGGCGACACCGTGAGCGACATCGAACGGATCGACAAGTGCTTACGCGAAAACAAACCGTTTCTTTTCTATGGCAAAGACATTGAACTGGCGCCGCTTGTTAAACAGTCACAAGCGGTCATCCTTGCGACCGTCAAGGAGATGCAGAACCGCGTTGGTCGTACCGCGGATCTGCGGTCGATCGTCTTGACAGGCGGCGGCGCTGCACTTTATGAGCCGGCGATTCAAGCTGCGTTCCAGCGTGTCCCGCTCGACGTCCTTGCAGCACCCTGCTATGCCAACGTGAAAGGCTTCCTTATTATTGGTGAAGCAGCGCTTATCCGGGAGCGCAAACCGGCGGGAGCACTCGCATGAACGGCAAGATGCTGGTGAAAATCACCCTCAACGAAGCGATAGACCCCGATCTTTTCGCCTACCTCTCTCAGTTCGACAATGCGCGCCTGCGCGCGGGAGCATTCCGGTCGATCGCGAGCGCGGCCGTGCGCGCGAGGAATACCGTGACGGTGACTGGCACTGCGACGGCTGATCATGTCACGTGGGAAAGCCCATTGCGAGAAACAAACGAGATAACGCCCGCTGTGAACATGGCAACAGCCTTAGACCAAGCGCACTCGCCAGCTGCCGCGACCGTCGCAGAAACGCCGGCGTTCCTGGTAGATGAAATCGCAGACCAGTTCGCAAATTTTTAGCAGCAATCGTCAATATGCAGTGCCAGCATCGATCGGTTTTGTAACGACTTGACTACCCTACCGAACTGTCAATATAAGTCATCGGCTAACGCAACAAGGCAAGCCGCCAACACGAAGGAGCAACTCAATGACCATAGTCGATACCCTCATGCAACTCGATTGGACCCGCGCGGTGCGCTTCTGGCTTCTCGTCTTGGCGGGCGTAGCACTGCTGGAAGCTGCGGTTCTGCTGTGGCGCGGCATCAAAATGAAGGCAGCCAAGGGGAACAGCGATGCTTAATCGATTTTTGAGCCTTGAGCGTGTCTACCAGAGGGGTATCCTCGGTGTCCTTTGCCTTGTCTTGTTTCTTTGCAATTTGAGCGTGTGCCCGTCGACGCCCTTTTGGAACTCGATTGCTGGAGGGTGTTTTATCGCTGCGTGGTTGCTGTTTGGCATGTTCAAACCGACACTGCTTTTCATCAAATTGCTCTTCGCGATGATGCTGTTCGTGGCGGTCTTTCTTCGCATCTAGAAGACCAATCCAAACCGTATAGGCGAAAAAAAACCCGGCACACTGGCCGGGTTTTTCGTTATCGCTAGTGCAGAAGAATTTCTCCCTTTGCACCCGCCACTCGCTGGACGCAGTACGTCACAGCCGTTTCAAAATTGAGCCCCTGTTGGGCGCGCTGCACGCTACCTGCCCGCTTGCGCTCGAACACATCGAACTCTTCCGCTTCAGACTTACTGACGGGCAATGAACCGTTTTCCCGGCCTGATGTTGCAACTATCTCAAACCGACCGACCTTCACGCAAAAACTCATGACTTTCTCCCAGTTGGAAATACCCGGGCGGATGTCGGCCCGGTAGGGACGAATCCCCACCGGGTGGTAAATAAAATGATGCAGCCGCTAACGCCGAAAAAAACTAAATGCTTAACCCGTGATGCTGGGTCTGCACATCGGGACGCACCGCGATCAACGGTGAAACCGTCGTTCGTGATGCTGCCCACTCGTCCGCAAAATCGGTTTCGCGCTTCTTCGGTCGATGAACGATCGCAGTGAATCCTTCAGCCCTCAGTCGCTTGGCCAGCTTCAATGCAGCGTCGACGCCTGGAGACTTCCTGGTCCGTGGGTCAACGGCATCAAAATCGGCGAAGACGTGAACTACGCGAATGCCCAGTCCGTCGGGCACGACAAAGTCCGCCAGCAGAACCCGATTGAGACAGAACCACACAGGCACGCCGAATAGCATGTGCGCCGCGTAAGCAGTTTCCATCCCTTCGGCTACACCGATCTCTCCGTCAACAGGATCCATCAGCCGGACTGCGCCGCCGTTGAGTCGGCGCAGTGTCACGTCATTTAACTTCGGCGCCAGAATCTCGCCATCGTTAGTCACGACGGTGGCCTTCGCAGCCTTGGATCGGTCAAGAAACGTTCGATGCAACGTTCCAAGCTGACTATCCGGCAAGGTGAAGCGAGCCAGGATCCCCGGCCATTGGCCAAGCACCTTTTTCTCGTGCCGGTACTCGAGCATCCCCATTCGAAGCGCCGGTGACGGCGCAACGGTCAATCCGGGAACGCGCGAATGTAGATAACGTGCGGCCGCACTGTCGAAACCGATGCGGACTGCACGCTCCCACATCGAATCGAGATGCTTCTGGGCCCAGGCAGGGTCAACCTTTCGCTTTTGGCTCGGCGCTGGTGACGTCGGCATGCGCTTGGCCTGCCGCTGGGATTCCGCCAATGTGCCACCCTCGAGCTCAACCATCAGTTCTCGAAACGACAGTCCGGCGGATCGACAAATCAACTGGTAACCATCACCAGCCATCCGATCGCCGCCGTTGCACTTGCGGCATACCCAATCACCGCGGCCACGCTTGTTGTCATAGGTGAAGCGGTCGGTACCGCCACAGATGGGACAGGGTGCGCCCTTCCCGTTCAGCGAGCTTGCCGGAACTCCATACCGCTGGAGCAACGCAAGCCACTGTTCCGGGGACAGCTTGATGTCCTTTACATTCATTGGTCACTCCAGGATTGGTGTGGTTGAGGGTCGATGCCTGAACAGGCGGTAAAAACCGTGCTCAAAAAAGCCGTCCGAGTGCGAGCGGTCGAGCTCGGCGAACGGCTTTTTTCAGCAAAGCAGATTAGGGAAAAGGATGTGCGGCGTGCGCGCTAGCTAGTCGAGTTGCGACGACTGAGATAGGTCGTGATCCAGCCCATCCCGCGAGGGATGGACCAGAACAACGATAGGTGAGGCTTTACAGGAGCAGCAGTGAGGCTTTTCGGGATCAGATCAAGGACCAAGCAGCTCGCGCATAAAGCGGCGCGAACGGTTCTATCTTGTTTCCTTGCAAACATTGACCGTTGCGCCAAAAGCAGCAGCGGATCGGTGGGGCGGGCGGCTTAGAATTGTCAACTTGGGCATCTGTGGCCTTCGTCGATGCGCTGAAGCGCGGGTGTATGGCTAGTCTAGTTGCAGGTCATTCATTCGAGCCGTCAAATGGCTTCGATTTCATACCGTCTTTTAATCACCATTGCCGGCGATTCACAACCTCCCGCGAATTCATCCAAGCTTCTGCAACTCAAAATCCTTTCGATGCTGATGCAATGTCATTGAATGGACAACGCCGTCTGCGCTTAAGTTGAAAGTGATTTGAACGTCGAATCTTGCAAAGAAGTTTTGATCGTCCTCCGGGAAGAGGTCGAATGGGCTTTGACCAGTAGCCTGCGCGACTAAATGATGCTCCCGTGCGACTATGGTGATCACGAAATCCGATCGCAATTCATAACGGCCAGCGTATGAGTTCAAGATGGTCGGATCGATTGAAACGACTAGTCTTGCCTTGGTAAGCGGCTTACTCGGATCTAAAAGATGATGTGCGATGTCGCCCACCTCAGCAGCAGCATTGGACAGCAACACCACGCCGACCCGCGCTCGACGGAAAAACAGAAGCATAGAGCGATAGCCCGCTGTCCCGCCATCGTGGCCGAACATCTGATCGTTGCCAACCGTTTGGGATCCCCATCCGAGCACAACATCGTTATCAGCAATACGCCGTCGATAGATCAGCGTGTCTTGAACCGCATCGTCAAGATTTGACTTGCGTTCTCCAAAAATCGTCTCGATCAGAGTCAGTTGGTCGTTTACCGTAGAGCGCAAGGCACCGGCGCCCGCTAACACTGACGGACCGAGGTTCCAACCAGGAACAGCCTTCATCTCAGCATCGTGTCCGGGGACCAGACGGCCACCCATCGAACCGGACGGCGCAATTGATGTGCTGTTTAACCCCAACGGTATGATTACGCGCTCCCGAAGCAGGCTTTCATAATCTCTACCAGCACGACATGCCAAGGCATGTCCCAAAAGCCCCGCGCCGAGATTTGAATATTCATGTTCGGTGTCGATATCACGTGTGAGCTCATGACTGGCAAGGAACTGGTACAGCGCTTCAGCAGTGTAGTTCCGAAAAGGGTCTGGGCCCTCGCTATTGAAGTTGTCTGGCATTCTTGGAAGGCCCGACAAATGCATAGCTAAATGCTGCAGGGTGATTTTCTGCCCGTTGCGTTGCGGTACGACGACGCCGGATGGGAGCAGGTCCTCAACTGGTTCGTCTAATCTTGCTTCTCCTTTCCTCACCATATCGGCGAGTAGCAAGCTTGTATAAACTTTGGTGATCGAGCCAATCTCAAACACGGAGTCGCCGTTGGGAACACGGAAGTCATCGACGCTGTGTCGGCCGTAACTCAGGATACGTCGCTTGTTGCCTTCAATCATCCCAACCACAAGGCCGACACTTTGCTCCCGCAAATCCACTCGCTCCGCTAGGATAGAAATAACGTACTCGTCGCTTGGGAAATGCGACGGTTGGGACTGTGCGGAAGCGTCGGTTTTTAGCATGCTGCCCTCGTCACGTATGCGAACGAATGATTCTCTAGCGCCAAAATCTTGAGAAGGGAATGTTTTATTGTGTTCGGGAGGAGGACGCAGGTAACAAAGCAATGGTGATTTATGTTTTTTCCTGTTGAGGTTTCCAATCTGATGTCCATCATATTAAAAATTTTCGCAAGCGCTGTCCTTACAATTGCAATTCCGATCACCACTTCTTGGTTTTTTTTATCTGGGATAAAGCGATGGTCAAACACTGTAAATGCAAAGGAGAAAGCCGTAACGCTCCTGCGTAAGCTCACGAACGGCGCAGCTTCCGGGGGACTTACTGTTGGAGTTGCGGCAACAACGACAATACAAATCTTACTGACGAGCAAGTGGCATCAAGCAGTCACGGTCGAAGACGCCATTCAGTGGTCGTTTTTAGTCTCCTTCCTTGGAGTCGGGGCGTCGCTCTTCTTCAATTTCAAGGTCTTGAGTGCGACAGATTCATCACTAGTTAAATGCCCAGGCTGTCAGTGGCTTTGGGGCCTGCTGGTGTTGATCGCGATCTGGTTCGGCCGCGCAAGGACACAGGTTGACCTAGCCCGGGACTTCGGGGCTGTTTCCGATAAACTGCCCTCGGCTACCAGTACCGGTATTTTCTTGCGGTCGTTCGGGCATGTGTCTGTGGCCATGGCTTTCTTTATGGTGGCCGTTGAACTCTTCGCGATCTGTATGTTCCTTGGATTTGATCGAATTTTTGGCGGTTCGGTGCCCGGCAACGAGGTATCCCGATCTCGAGGTTGGGTTGCAGTTTTCAACGCTTCCCTAATGGTCGTATCCGCGGCAATTTCATCATCCGCCGCATCCGTCCTTGCCTTCAATGACCAACCCGTCAGAGCCGCTGTAGCGCGGGTCGCAGCAGACATAGATCTGCTTCCTGAGTCTGCATGCACCGGAAGTAAGACAGACAACACGAAAAAAATTGTGTTTCGCAGCGACGAACGCGAACAGGCGCTGGTATTTAGAGTCCCGGACGATCTGGGGCGACCGGATTGGATCAACCAAGTTGGAAACGACAGATTACCGGTAGTTGAATGGACCGAAAAAGATTACGTAAAAGTAATGCCGGCATTGATTTATATCGACCGAAATTGCAAGCTCACGGCCGAAAGTTAAAGCGCTCGATAAGATGAGGTGTGCGTCGTCGAACCCGGTCCAACAAAAAATGCTCTTCCGTAGTCTTGAAGCTTTGGGATCGCTCGGGACAGGTGGCAATTCGAAACCCGTAGCTTGAGCAACTCCCCTCGCCGCACGCCCAAAGTACCATGATCAGTACGATCAGGAAGTACGTCGGCGATAGGGCGTTTTCGACGGATTGTCGAGAGAGTCTGAATGGCAGATCTGCAGCAGCCGTTGCAACCGATGGGCTCACAACTCCGGGGTGCAGCACCGTCACTACGTAGAATCGAGCATTCATAGATGTCTGCCAATGCCTGAATCCAAAGTAGACGATCTTTACAGTTTTTCCGAGCCAGAACCCTGCGAATGCCCGCCCATGCACTATCCGAAGCCAATCCGTTGACGGTAAGTGTTACCAACAGAAAACCAGCGGTTGCCGCGGTACCTCTACGGCAAATGTTGCGGATATTCGCAGGCCGTGAAACGTAGATAGAAAAAGGAAAACCCCGCACAAAGGCGGGGTTGATGTTTACACTTTTTGGTTACGGGAAGTCAGAAGGGGATGTCATCGTCCATGTCCGCGAAGCCACCACCGCCGCCAAAACTTGCCGGAGCAGATGCCTGAGATGCCGGTTGTCGATTAGGCGCAGGTCTCGAAGAAGCTGGCCTGCTCGCCGGCGCTGAGCGATTCTGCGACTCAAAGCCGTCGCGATTCGAGTCGCCCCGCTCACCCGAAGAACGCCCGCCAAGCATTTGCATCTGCTCGGCAACGATCTCCGTTGCGTACTTCTCAACACCGGCTTGATCCGTGTACTTGCGCGTACGGATTCTGCCTTCGATATACACCGATGAACCTTTCTTCAAATACTCGTTCACGATTTCAGCCAAACGGCCAAAAAACGTGACCCGATGCCATTCGGTCGCTTCCTTCATCTCGCCGGATGTCTTGTCCTTGTAGCGATCTGTTGTAGCGAGTCGAATGTTCGACACTGCGTCTCCACTTGGGAGATAACGTGTTTCGGGGTCCGCGCCGAGGTTACCGACGAGAATCACCTTGTTGACTGAAGCCATAAGAGAAACTCCTTAAGATTTTTTTCGAATTGACCATTGCCACTTGTCCCATAGGACTTGCGCGCCTTGTGCATCAAGCTTTGGCCGACCGTGTTTATCGACTGCCGGCACCTTGATCTTGCCGAGACGCTTCACCTCGACTGAATCGCCCGTTGTGCATCGTGCGTCGGCGATCGCGTCGCGAAGCCCTTCGCCTTGAAGAACATGGACTTCGCCTCGGTGAGTGAGCGTTAAACAGAACGACTCGTACGTCTTTCCAGGCCGCTTGCCATCTGGAAAGGTCTTTTCGCCCCATTCCTTGATCACGCCAAAGCGGGACCGCTCGACGCGTCGCGGTTGCACGGCTTTCGACGAAACGTCCTCAACATGTGGAACCAGGTTGTCAACGACCACTTCCGCTTTTGCCGAAAAGCGCTGGGAGCCTTTGCTCGGACGCTCCTGAGAGTCGTGATGCTCACGATCAATCGAGCCGACGGCGTCCTTGATTGCAGTCGCGATCGCCTCGGTAACCGAGCAGGAAAACTCGCGTACCAATGCCCAATGCGGTGTGAGAGCGGGAATCAGCTTCATACCGACTGTTGTTTCTCGAAGGTCGTAATCAAAGGCCGGCTTGAACTGAACGACCACATCGCCTTCATCGCGAAACAGCGCCGGCTCCCCAGCGATTGTCACTTGGCGCTCATTGGACGTGCCCGTGCCGACGACGATCGGTGCCGAGGGTGCGTTTGACGCGGCTGACGCCGGCCGTTGTGAAGCAGGCGGATTAGCGGATGGACTCGAAGCAAAAATGCCTTCGAAAATTCTGCCGAACATGATTGACGTCATGGTGCCTCCTTATAAGAGCGTGCCGAAGCACTCGCACCGCACTTCTTCCATGTCGCGCTTGAGCAATGGGTTGCTCGTGATGATGTCTTGCAAGATTTCCGGATCGATCCCGTTGATCGAGCAGACGTATCGGTATGGCAACGCGCCATCCCAAAAACCCATTACCCAGCCGAGTGTCGCTCGGTAGTCATCGGTGTCGAACTTCTTTCTGTTTCTAAGTCGTTCGCTAAAGAGCGTGCAGCAGTCCATCAGCGATTCCGGCATGTTGTCACCGCGCCGACTGTCTGTCGCAAGACTCACGAGAGCGTCAACCATCTTGTCAATCACGCTATTGGTCCAGTATTGCGGGTCCGGAAGCGGATCACGCTTGACAGTAGCAGGAACGATAGCAGAGGGTCCGCCGAACATGTCGAGTTGCCATGCTGTAACTTCGTTTTGCATGAGAGTGCTCCAGTGAGCGGGAATCCCATGCCCCAGACGGGAGGATTCCCGTAGGGGTGAAGTTGCAAAGCCGCCGGTTGGCGGCTTTGCGGTGAAGGCGTGGCGACTAGCTGTCGGTGCCCGTCTTAAATGGAACGACAACGGCCGATTTTGCGTACTGCCGCTTAATCGGTGTTGCCGGTTGCGCTTGAGGCTCGACTGCCGCAATGGGTGCAGCAGTGGCCGTTGCTGGTGCTTCTCTCGATTCGTTGGCGTTTGGATCGGACTTCAGAGCCGCTGAGATCGACTTCTTAACCCAGGCGGTACCAACGAAAACAACGAAAATGGCGGCGAAAAACGAATGCGCCGCAAACCACAGCGCGAAGCACACGGCCAAAAAGACCAAGGGCGACTTGGCCGCCATATAAACCAACTGTTTCGGCATTTTTCTCTCCAGAAAAACTAACGCACTAGGGGATGGCCAGACCGAAGTCCGGACGGTTTCGATGCTCGGATGAGCAGGGAAAACGGGCGCGCGGAGAGACGCTTTCGTCAGGGCTCGTGACAAGCCATCACGGAAACGCTCACCGGAAAAAGGGAATATGGCTCGAAGGACGGAGTCGCCCGGAGCAGAAGTCGATGCGTAGAGAACGCGAGGTATGCAACCGACTTTACGCGAGCGCGACCGGTATGGCCGATGGAAAGCTCGCAAATTTATAGTGGCTTTTGAATCGACGAAATTGGAATTCGAAACACACGCCAAGGTGTGCGACCCAGTGATCGGCCATCGATGATTACTGAATGAGCTCGAAACGCGATGCTGCAACGCCCTCTTTCACAGAAAGGCGCTCAAAATCATCCGTCTTTCCGATCCAATCCTCTGATGAATCGGCGTAACCTACCCTGGTGGCGTGCTACGCGACGTCTTGACAATGCCACGAAGCTGCCAAACTCGTTTCAACCAAACCAGAGCTTGAGGAAGACGATGTTCTTCGAAATGTTGATCGCAGGGGCTGCTATATATGGATACCGGCAATTTGTAAAACGGCCACATGCCAATAAGGCGGGCAACGCATCGTGGTGGGCACCAGCGACTGAGCGTGCGCAAGCGTCTGGATTGCTAGGAGAAAAGCGCACGCAAGCCAAGCTGACTGAAGCGCTCGGGTGGTGTTGCGGAACGGACTACTATCTCCACGAAGGCTCGCTCATCATCGAGCATGCCCCTGGCACGCGTTTCCCCACTATTGAAATCGACCATCTTGCTGTCACACCTTTCGGCATTTTTATCTTCGAGACCAAAAACTGGAGTGGGGTGATTGAGCCGTCGTCAAATCCCGACTTATTGGTTCGAACGACGACCGATGGCAAAACGGAAGAACGAAAATCGCCAACTGCACAGAATCGTACCAAGCTGGCCTTCCTGCGATCCGTGTTACCCCGTGAATGGAACATTCAAGGCGTGGGCGTATTTGCATCTCCCGAATGTCAATTCTCGGCAACGCTTGATACAGATCTGATTTGTATTGATGAGTTGCCTTTCTGGCTTCGCAATCAGCGCCACCATGGCAACGGCGCGTTAATTGATATCGCCATGGCTGCGAAAGCAATTCGAAAGTTCGAGGATACCGCGCCAGACGCTGCCATCGCCCACAAGCGAAGGATCTATCAAAATCAATCAGCCGTGTCACGAAGTATTTAAGAGGACTAGTTCGGTAAGAACCTACTTATAACCCTTAATTTTCATCAAAAACTACCGTTAATAACGAATGATTTCAAATCCACGAGCCCTTTTTGTGCCCCTTCGTGCGAAAGAGGGGGTAAAAAAAGCGTCTTTCGGCGCTGACCAAAATCGTGTACAGCCTAATCTGACTTCACCAGACTTAGGGGCCTATCGAAACCATTGGAGTCGACAATGCAGCTCAGTAACTTGTCCGTGAAAAAGACGACCACAAGTCTCGCACCATTCAGCCTTCTCGAGCCAGAAGGTCTTGACCCCCTTGAAGATTTTGATTTTCTCAGTGGCAGTGACTACTCGTCTGCCACGCGAGAAACGATAACGGAGGTAGGTCGCAAACTGTTCGGCACCAAACCCGAGAACGAAGAACTTGTTGCTCGTCTCACCGAATACATGCTCTCGGTGACGGCGTCGCGGAAAAAGATTGCTGGTGAACTGGTCTTGTTGGGCGGAAGCCTTGCAAACTCGATGATGCTAATCGTGGATGACCACACAGCAAAAGTCGGCGTCTCAACTTACAACATTAACCAAGGCAAAACCCAAGCCTACAAGTATTTTAAAGAGTCGCTGCAGCTTACCAAGCACGCTGCTCGTAAATACATGCGTTGCTTCCAAAAATTTGGGGACGATAACGAGGCAGTGCAGCTGTTTAACATCGGCGAGCTAAACATTTTGTCCGCGCATGATGTCACCGACGATCAAATCAGCACGGTTATGCGGCACAAGCTTGCGAATCCGAAGATGACTCAGGACGATGTACAAGAGCTGCTTAATTTTCTACGCAAACAAGAAGAGACTCTCGAGGACAAAGAAAAAGAGCTGGAAAATGTCCACGGTTTGCTCGAAGACAGCAAAGACCAGTTGCGGGGAGCCGAAGCTGACTCAAAGCACTTGAAACGCCAAGTTGCTGATCTGAGCCGCGCGCTTCGAGAGAAAGAAAATCAGCTTCAAACACAGAGTGATTTTGTGAAGGAGCGTACGTCGGGGTTGGGACAACTGCAGAAGGACTACCAGGACAAAGCAAAGGAACTCGAGAAGGCATTATTCGAACTAAACGCCCTTAAAAACGCTAAGCCCGTAGTGGAAGTCCAAACCAAAACCGTTGATGCGGTCCCGGAGGGCTTCACAACTCTCAGCGAAGCCTACGAAACCCGTATGGCAGATCTCAAAAAAGCCGAGGCGTTGAAGGCTCAAGCCGAAAAGGAACTTGCCGAATTGCAAGCGGACGTCGCTGCAAGCCGGGCTGCAATCGAAGCCGAAAATGCGGTGCAAACCACGCTTAACGAACTGGTCTCCGTCTGGGAGCCCTTCGTAGCGAAGTTCTCTACAGCACAGCTTGTCGTCCAAGCTTCTAAAGATCCGGCGCGATACACGCCCTCGCTTCAGGCACTAGCCGCAATGCTTCGGAAATGTTTGTCAGAACTCGACGGAGCGATCGGGCTGTAACGCCATACCTTTTGTAATGACGAGCGGTGTACAGACCAGCACCGCATCGAAAACACGACACTAAATTCAAAAATGAACACGTCCAGCTCCATCACACGACAACCGACGAACACAATAATTCCGCATTGGCTAATCGAGAAGATTCAGCGAACAAATTATGCGCTCACTGATTTCATGCAGATTGCGCTTGCGGATCACGACGCCTTAAAAAACGTGCTTGCCGTTACGATGCCGGAGATGATGGAGTTTCGAAAGCAGGCCTCGCCGATGGCGACGTTGATGAACATGCCATTTGTCGCGCTTGCCCCTGTACTGGATGATTCTCGCGATTGGAAGTCGATTATCGAAGGGCCGACACCCTCAGCGAAAGTCAATCAGCTTTCCGCTGAGATGCCGCTCGTGGACAGAGTCACAGCCCGCGATATCTTCCACTACAACAAAGACTACCTGCAGTTGCTCAAAGATGTATTGCACATGAGCTTAGTTGCAGTGCCCTTGCTCGGCATCTCCTTTGAGCTTGCGGCGTACTTAAAGAGCATGCCAATCGGCCAACTTGAAACCGCAATATCGCCAATCAAATTTCCTCTTTTTCGGTGGCGCTTCAACACGAAGAGCTTTTGGGACGAATACAGCTCGAACGGACTAACCGAAGAATCCGTTGCGCATTACATCATGCAAACTGCACCGGTTCGCGCCGGCGATTTACCCTACCAAGCAATATGGACCAGTCTGAGAATTGATCGCGCACTGAAGGAATTCTATGCGCGCTCAATGATGCAACAAGGCTGCCGTGCATCGACCGCGACCAATTTGTTTGACCTCAACCAGGGCAAAGCACGACTCATCTACAAGGAGTACCACGGGGTTAAGTCACCATCTGGCAACAATGCGAGCTCGCTTACGTGGTACGTCGACCAAGGCGTCCGTCGCCTTCAGGCAACGGTGTACACATGGCTGTATCGAAGCGCTTTGGCCAGTGACGGAAACATCCCGGAGGCACTCATTGCGTCCAACGACCTGATGGCAAAAATGTTCGGCAAAAATTCGGTAATCTCGCCAGATCGAGGTAACCATCTCACCCGCAGGATGGCCAGGGACTCGCTGCTGCGAATGGCGCCGTGCCGCTCTTGCGGGACGCATTACATCCTTTCCAATGGCGAAGGAAAAATTGAGTTGGAACAGAATTTTGCATGCCCCGGATGCGCTCTTCTGTTGACCTCAAAGGGACAATCTAGCAAACGAAAGGTGAAACTTTGAGGCATTTCGATGGAGCGGTTTGCAAGGCCCACGAATGGTCCGTCGAAGCAGGACTGATCATCTTCACGAAAGACGGTCGCGCCCAGTTCGGTTGGCGGGATCTGATCACAGGCCAGTTTCATTCCGAAGCCGATGGCCGTTGCATTAGCGAGGTCATCGGCGCGATTGAGTTCAACTCGGATGTTGCCCATTAGCGATGCACGACTTTGCCTACCTGTTCAGGGACAGCGCCGCATCTTGGCTTGATGGCCGAGGCGACGCCCGATTCAGTTGTTATGAACGATTTTATCGGGCTTCGCGGGCAGCCGCGCCCCAGGCCT